>CBFGOI010000062.1:0-28245 GCA_965650335.1 uncultured Pedobacter sp.
TAGTCATTGCTTCAAATAGCCACAGTCGAATAAAATTTGGGGCCGAAAATCTGAGCAAAGCCTTAAATGAAATCGGCATTAAAACTAGGTTGCTTCAACAGGATAAGCTTCCTAAATCAGGTAAGGTGATCGTTGTTGGATTAGCCGGCAGTAATCTGATTACTAAATCCACATCGGCATACAAGCTTTCTTTAAAAGATAATACCGGTAAAGAAGGCTTTTCAATAGCCTCAGCAAAAAATGCAATTATCGCGGGAACTGATGCATCCGGTGCCTTATACGGATGTCTTGAATTCGCTGATCGCATAAGATCGGGAGCTAAGTTTCCTGAAAATTTGACTATCTCTGATAAGCCCGAGATGGTACTTCGTGGAACGTGCATCGGACTTCAAAAGCCATATTACCTTCCAGGAAGAACGGTTTACGAATACCCCTACACTCCAGAAACTTTTCCATGGTTTTATGACAAAGAGCATTGGACGAAATACCTGGATATGATGGTGGAAAATCGCTATAACTCTCTGTATTTATGGAACGGTCACCCTTTTGCCTCTCTGGTAAAACTAAAAGATTATCCCTATGCAGTTGAAGTAGATGATGCCACTTTTAAAAAGAATGAGGAAATGTTCCGTTTTCTTACCCAAGAGGCAGATAAGCGCGGTATTTGGGTTATCCAAATGTTCTATAACATTATCGTATCTAAACCATTTGCCGAAAAGCATAATATCAAAACACAAGAACGAAATCGACCCATTATTCCTTTAATCGCTGATTATACCCGGAAATCAATCGCTGCTTTTGTTGAGAAGTATCCGAACGTCGGATTGCTTATTACATTGGGAGAAGCAATGGAAGGTGCAGGTCAGGATGACGTGGATTGGTTCACTAAAACGATTATTCCGGGTGTCCAGGATGGTTTGAAAGCCCTGGGACAAACCACAGAGCCTCCTATAGTTCTTCGTGCTCATGATTCGGATGCTCCAAGAGTAATGAAAGCTGCTCTGCCACTTTACAAAAACTTGTATACTATGGCAAAGTATAATGGAGAAGCGTTAACAACCTACACACCACGAGGTAAATGGGCCGAATTGCACCGAAGCTTAAGCCGCATTGGAACGGTACATATTCAAAACGTGCATATTCTGGCCAATCTTGAGCCTTTCCGATACAGTTCTCCTGATTTTATACAGAAATCAGTACAAGCGATGCATAATGTTTATGAGTCTAATGGTTTGCATTTGTATCCGCAGGCGTCATACTGGGATTGGCCCTATACTGCCGATAAAACCAAAGAACGTTTATTGCAGGTAGACCGTGATTGGATGTGGTATAAAACATGGGCACGATACGCATGGAAAGCTAACCGCGATAGAAAACAGGAGATTGACTATTGGGGAAATTCATTAGCCAAAACATTTGGACTTGATAGTGAGCATGGGAAACAGGTATTAAAGGCACATGAAGAAGCGGGGGAGATATCGCCGAAGCTTTTAAGAAGGTATGGAATCACCGACGGAAATCGCCAAACCCTAACTCTTGGAATGCTGATGACTCAGTTGATTAATCCTTTTCGTTATGGATTATTTACTATGCTTTACGAGTCGGAAGCGCCAGAAGGTGAGATGATTATTGAATATGCGGAAAAGGAGTCGAAAAATCAAAAGCATATTGGTGAAACTCCGGTTCAGGTAGCCGAAGAGGTGGTTGAGCATGGTAGAAAAGCTGTCGAAGCGATCGAAAAAGCAGCTCCTTTTGTTACTCAAAATAAGGCGGAATTCGAAAGATTAAAAAACGATATGTATTGCTATCAGGCAATGGCGAACTTTTATTCTCAGAAAGCAAAGGCCGCAATTACCGCTTTGAGGTATAAATATTCGGAAGATGTGGGTGATCTAGAAAAAGCTGTGCCTTATCTTGAAAACAGTGTAAAGTATTATAAAGATTTGGTTAATCTTACAAAGGACACCTATTTATATGCCAATAGCATGCAAACAGCACAGCGCAAAATTCCGATGCGAGGTGTAGATGCCACATTCATCAATTGGTACGAAATGCTCCCGGTTTTTGAAAAGGAGCTGAGCAACTTAAAAACCAGTATAGATTCTTTAAAGTCGAATAAGACAGGTGCAAAAAACAAAAAAGTTCCATTTAAAAATGTAGAAGTTAAAATCTCATCTCCAAACAATGGCACTTACATCATTAGCGGCGGACAACAGATTTTTTCTGATACATCGTTAATAATAAAAGATGCAGCAATAGAGCTTCAGGGTTTGAAGGCAATTCGTCTATCACGTGCAAATCAATTAACGAAAGGTACAAGTTTGAAGTTTTCGGCAGCCAAACCTGTTAAACTTTTGGTAGGCTATTTCAATAAAAACGAAATTGAATTTGCTAAAGCTCCAGAACTGGAAACAGATGCCAGTGCCAATGATTACGGACAAGGTGAAATAAAAATTTCTAATGCGGTGCTTACAAATGGTTTGCCTGCGGTAAATATTCATTCGTACTATTTTAACGCCGGAACACATACCTTAAATCTTCCCAAAGGTGCGCTATTGCTTCTTGGCTTTATCGATGGCAATCAGGAGATAAAAATCTATAATGCCGGTTTAGGTGCTTATGGAAAAGAAATTGACTGGTTGTTTGAATAAAAAATGCGTAAAATGAATTTAAAATTAGGTGTACTTTTTATATCTCTGTTATCCGTTAATCCGGTTTTTTCTCAGAAGACATCAGTTTTAAGTACTGACGATCTGAAGAGCTACGTCGGCCAATTTAATACCGATGATAAGGAGGAAGCAGTAATAAATCTAATCCCCAACGCACAATCATTTGAGTGGTTGTCGGCGAATATCCCTCTGTTTGATTGTCCGGATTCTGCTATAGAACGGATTTATTATTTCCGTTGGTGGTCTTACCGGAAGCATTTAAAAAAAACGCCTGAAGGGCATGTATTTACCGAATTCATCACTCCAATGAATCACGCAGGTAAATACAATGCTATCAGCAGTGGATTGGGCCACCAGATCAATGAAGGCAGATGGCTGCACAATCAGCAATACATTAAAGATTATATCAATTTTTGGTTTTTTATTGATCCTAAATATAAAATACAACGTTTTCATGCGTTTAGCAGCTGGGTAGACGATGCCGTTTACGAACATTATAAAGTAACACTTGATAAACCTTTCCTCGCCAGCCTGCTGCCAGAAATGGATGCAGATTATCGTAAATGGGAATCAGAGAAGCAAGCACCTAATCAAATGTTTTGGCAGTTTGATGTAAGAGATGCAATGGAAGAATCTATCAGTGGTTCCAGAAAAGCTAAAAATATCCGGCCAACGATAAATAGCTATATGTATGGAAATGCTAAAGCCTTAACCGAAATAGCTAAAATCTTCGATAACGACACATTAAAGAATAGATATAAAGCCAAAGCTGATTTTCTGCGCAAAAACGTGCAAGAAAAACTTTGGGATGATACCGCATCTTTCTTTAAAGTTCAATACGAAAATGGTGGCTTGTGTGATGCCCGCGAAGCAATCGGCTTTATTCCCTGGTATTTTAATCTACCAAAAGACAAAGCGAAGTATGCTAAACAATGGGATCAGTTAATTGATGATAAAGGTTTTAAGGCCCCGTGGGGAATAACCACGGCAGAAAGGCGTCACCCTCTTTTCAGAACTCATGGCTCGGGTCATGGGTGTGAATGGGATGGCCCGGTGTGGCCTTATGCAACTACCCAAACGTTGAAAGGGCTTTCCAACCTGCTTACAAATTATAAGCATACGGGCAATATGACTAAACAAGTATTTTATGATGAGTTTCATAAATATGCCATGTCTCATCAAATGAACGGCAAGACTTATATTGGAGAATACCAGGATGAAAAAACTGGTGAATGGTTAAAAGGCGATAATCCGAGGAGTAAGTTTTATAACCATTCAGGCTTTGCAGATCTTGTTATTAATGATCTGGTAGGTTTAAAGCCAAGAGCGGATAGCAAGTTGGAGATTAATCCTCTGATTCCTGAAAGCCAATGGAACTGGTTTTGTCTCGATCGAGTATCTTATCACGGAAAGATGCTAACCATCCTCTGGGATAAAGACGGAACGAAATATGGCAGAGGAAAAGGTTTCAGGGTGTTTGCTGATGGAAACGAAATCGCGAAGTCAAACAGATTAAAGAAAATAAAAACCAGGCTATAAGTGGATCGGCTTGAGCGGACCTTTCCGTTTGGCCAGATTTATCCGTAGTCCTTCGGAACGCGACAGTTGGGAAAGTGCAGAACCGTCAGGATCTTGAACCTTGATAACATTGTGTCGATTTAATAGAATAATATCAAACATGCAATTAAATAGCCAGTTTAAACTATACTCCTTAACAGCACTTCTTTGTTGTTTCTTTGCTTTCTCTGCAGTGGCACAAAGCTTTTACAACGTAACAAAGTACGGTGCGAAAAACGACAGTAGTAAACTGGCGACAACAGCAATTAGAAAAGCTATAGATGCAGCATCGAAAGCAGGAGGAGGCACCGTTTATTTTCCGGCCGGTAAATATTTAACGGGCTCAATTCATTTAAAAAGTAATATCACCATTTATATTGATGCCGGAGCTGAACTACACTTCAGCGATAACTTCGATGATTATCTTCCTATGGTGAAGACCCGTTATGAAGGCGTTGATGTAGTCAGTTTTTCGCCCTTGTTTTATGCCTATGAGGCGGAGAATATTGCAATCAAAGGACGTGGTATTATTGACGGGCACGGAAAAAAATGGTGGGATTTTGTGGAAGGATATAAAGAAGATCAGCCGCGTTCCAAATGGCAGTACATGTTTGATAAATTGAATAAAGACATTCTATTGCCCGATGACCCAAGGCAAATGAAGCGTGGATTTCTGCGTCCGCCATTCATCCAGCCAATGTATTGTAAGAATGTGCAAATTGAAGGAATCACTATTCGCAATTCGCCATTCTGGACGGTGAACCCGGAGTTTTGTGAAAATGTGACTGTTAGCGGTGTTACAATTACCAATCCGCATTCACCCAATACGGATGGAATAAACCCCGAATCATGCAACAACGTTCATATTTCTAACTGTCACATCAGTGTAGGCGACGATTGCATAACGATAAAATCGGGCAAGGATAAACCTGGCCGGGCTAAAAACATTCCTGCCGAAAATTATACCATCACGAATTGTACGATGCTATCTGGCCACGGAGGCGTTGTAATAGGTAGTGAAATGTCTGGCGGAGTTAGGAAAATAGCCATATCGAATTGTGTATTCGATGGAACGGATCGCGGCATTCGCATTAAATCTGCACGTGGCAGGGGCGGTGTGGTAGAAGAGATCAGGGTTGATAATATTATCATGAAAAATATTCGGGAACAGGCTATTGTTTTAGATCTACAGTACGCGAAAACCAATCCCGAACCGGTTTCAGAACGTACTCCACAGTTCAGGAATATCCATTTCAGTAATATCACAGGCTCGAATATTCAAGAGGCTTGTTTCATAAATGGACTTGTAGAAATGCCTGTAGAGAATATCACGTTTACCGATATTAATATTAATGCAAAAACGGGTTTCAATATTAAAGAAGCCCGGAGGATTGAGTTTCATAATGTTCAGGTGAATACTGAAACAGGACCTTCTATTAAAGCTGAGAATGTGAAACTTTTGGAAGTTGATGGCGTGAAGTCATTTACTCCTCATGCCGGGATTCCGATCCTGGACTTTACAAACGTGGAAGATGTTTTTGTTTACGATTCATTTTCTCCCGCCGGAACAGATATTTATTTGAGGTTTAAAGGCGACAAAACTAAAGGGATCACGCTTGATGGAAATAACTTTAAGAATGTTAAAACGCCTGTTGTGAAAGGGAATGAGATAACTGAAATAATTCAGCTTGAGCAGAGGAATATTGTTAAGTAGTCGTAAATCTATCAAGCGGCTGGCGAGAAAACCAGCCGTGGCGGATACATCCAGGAGACATTTCAAGTATAGGAACCATTAATACTAACCAGCATAAATGAAATCCATCTTTAATAAAATCTTTCTCGCTTTCTTAGCTTTCGGCTGCTTTCTTGTGTCGAACTCATTTGCTCAGAACCAGAACTATAAACTCTGGTATGATAAACCGGCAGTTAAATGGACAGATGCGCTTCCGATTGGAAACGGCAGACTTGGAGCAATGGTATTTGCAGGTTTAGAGAGCGATAGAATTCAGTTTAATGAAGAAACACTTTGGACCGGTGAGCCGAGAGATTATCACCGCGAAGGCGCAGCCAATTATCTTGCTGAGATAAGAAAACTACTTTCGGAGGGTAAACAAAAAGAGGCCGAAGACCTTGCGGCCGAGAAATTCATGGGAATGAAAAGCACTGAAGGTAAAAAGGAGCAATGGTTAAAGGATATGCGCTCTTTTAAAGGAATGGCCGGAAATCCATCTCTTGAAACGTATGACGACAGTAAATGGGAGTTTTTTAAGGTACCTACCTATGAAGGTTGGGAAACTCAAGGATTAGAAATTGATGGAGCTGTTTGGTTTCGTACTACGTTTAATTTGCCTGATAGCTGGTCCGGAAAAGATCTTGTTCTGGATTTAAATCGCATCCGCGATCAGGATTTTACCTATGTTAATGGAAAACTTGTCGGAACAACCAACAGTGACGAGGCAAGAAGGTACATTGTTCCAAAAAATGTGCTAAAAAAAGGCACTAACACGATTGCTATTCAGGTTCTTAACTATTTCGATAAAGGTGGAATAGCCGGTTATAAAGACACTACAAGGCATATTGGCGTTTATCCTGAAGGTGCAGATATTTCCAAAGGCATTTCATTGGTTAAGCCGTGGAAGTATAAAATACAAAATGATGAACCGCCGGCAGTGGCAAAATTTCAGGCAGATTATCAGCCTTTCGGCGATCTGTACCTTAATTTTAAGGGAACATCATCAGCAACAAATTATAAACGCGAGCTGGACCTGAATACTGCAATTTCAAAAACCAGTTATACGCTAAATGGAGTTAATTATACCAGAGAATATTTCGCCAGTCAGCCTAACCAGGCAATTGTAATTCACATAAAGGCTGATAAATCGGGAAGCGTAAGTTTTGAAACCCTGCTAAATAGTCCTCATAAATATTTTACCACAAGAAAAGTTGATAATAAAACTCTTGGGCTTTCTTTAAAGGTTAGAAACGGAGCTTTAAAAGGCGAAAGTTTATTAAGAATTGAAACGAAGAGAGGAAATGCTACTGTAACAGAGAATGGCATCACCGTTAGCGGTGCCGACGAAGTTACACTTTATCTAACTGCAGGGACCAATTATGTAAACTACAAGGATGTGTCGGGTAATCCTCTTGCACCTTGTTTAAGCGCGCTAAAAAGTTTAGAGGGCAAGAAGTTTTCTAAGGTGAGAGATGCTCATATTAAAGAATACCAGCACTATTATAAACCCTTTTCCATTACACTTGGCAAAGAGCTCACAACTCTTCCCACAAACGAGCGTTTAGCAAATTTTTCTCAGTCAAATGACCCTTCATTCGCCGCTTTGTATGTGCAATACGGCAGATATTTATTAATCTCCAGCTCAAGACCAGGTACTCGTCCAGCGAATCTTCAAGGTATATGGAACGATTTGCTTAGTCCGCCATGGGGAAGTAAATACACCACTAATATTAATGCTGAAATGAATTATTGGCCGGCAGAGCTGTTGAACCTGTCGCCCTTACACGATCCATTTTTTAAAATGGTTGAAGAGCTTGCTGAAGAAGGAAAGAAAACAGCGAAGGCACATTACAACGCACGCGGTTGGGTATTGCATCATAATACGGATGAATGGAGAGGCACAGCGCCGATAAATGCATCTAACCACGGTATTTGGGTAAGTGGAGCAGGTTGGGTTAGTCAGCATCTGTGGGAGCATTATCTGTTTACACAGGATAAAGAGTTTCTAAAAAATCGGGCATATCCAATTATGAAAGGTGCCGCAGAATTTTTTGTTGATTTCCTAGTAAAAGATCCTAAAACCGGTTGGTTAATCAGCACGCCCTCAAATTCGCCAGAGAACGGCGGTTTAGTTGCCGGCCCGACGATGGATCATCAGATCATCAGATCCTTATTTAAATCGACTATTCAGGCAGCCGAACTATTGGGTGTCGACGCGGCTTTCCGCGATACTTTAAAAACGAAATACAGCCAGATCGCACCGAACCAAATTGGTAAATATGGCCAGTTGCAGGAATGGCTGGAAGATAAAGACGATACAACCAGCAAGCATCGCCATGTTTCACATCTGTGGGGAGTACATCCGGGCAACGATATTACCTGGGATACTAATCCGGAGATCATGAAAGCTGCAAGGCAATCATTAATTTACCGTGGAGATGAAGGAACCGGCTGGAGCCTGGCCTGGAAAATCAACTTTTGGGCAAGGTTTAAAGATGGAGATCACGCGATGAAAATGGTAAAGATGTTATTAAGACCCCTGAGTGGAAATGGTGGTTCTTATGTCAACCTGTTCGATGCACATCCTCCATTTCAAATTGATGGAAATTTTGGCGGCGCTGCGGGTATTGGCGAAATGCTGATTCAGAGTCACACGAAATACATTGATATTCTGCCTGCTTTACCGTCGGATTTTACAGAAGGAGAAGTTAAAGGTATTCGTGCCCGTGGAGGGTTTGAATTAAACTTTAGCTGGAAGAATGGGAAGTTATCGCGTTTGGAAGTTCTTTCGAAAGCAGGAAATGACTGTGTGTTAAGGTATGGAGGTAAGGAAATCAGCTTTTCAACCAAAAAAGGGAAGAAATATAGGTTTAATGGAGAATTGATGAAATGATGATTTTGCGAAGGAGAGATCCTGATGCGAGTTCAAGATGACGGGGTGCTGTAAAGAGTGTGTCATCCTGATTTAGTTTAGGATCTCGCACCGGCAAAGGCATAGCAAATCTTAAAAAAGTGTCAGAGACCTCGAAAAGTGTCAGACACTTAAAAAAGGGAATAAAAACCAAAAAAAATAATGAAGACAAAGCAATACATTATCCTTTTTCTATTATTTATCTTCAGCCAAAACCTCTATTCACAATCCCCCAGAACCGATATATCTCTTGATAATAGCTGGCAAACAGTAGCCAATGATAACGATAAGGACGCGTACAATGGATTCGAAAAATCTAATTTCAAGACAGAAAATTGGCAAAATGTAAACGTCCCTCATAACTGGGATCAGTACGAAGGATATCGTCGTTTAATACATGGCAATCGCCATGGTTATTCATGGTACAGAAAAACTTTTAAAATCAAGGAAAAGAAATCAGGAAACCGGTTCTTCCTGTGGTTTGAAGGAGTGGGATCCTATGCTACAGTTTATCTTAATGGTCAAAAAGTGGGCTATCATGCCGGCGGACGAACATCCTTCACTGTAGATGTTACTGACGCGATTAAACTTAATAATAAACCCAATATTCTGGCAGTAAAAGCAGATCATCCCTCACATATTCAGGATCTTCCATGGGTGTGCGGTGGTTGTTCCACAGAGCGCGGATTTTCCGAAGGTTCGCAGCCGATGGGCATTTTCCGTCCTGTACATTTAATGGTCACCAATAGTGTGCGGATCGAACCATTTGGGGTACATATCTGGAATGATACAACTGTTACTGAAAAATCGGCGACACTTAATTTCAGTACAGAACTAAAGAACTATGGAAAGAAAGTTCGAGCCATCACCGTTTCAACGCAAATAGTAAGCAAAGAGGGTGTTAAGCTGGCTGAAGTTCAGAATCAGCAAAAAATTGCTCCCGGAGGGATCGTAAAAATCTCGCAAAAAACTCCTGACTTAAAAAATGCTCGTTTATGGTCTATTGAAGATCCATATCTGTATTCTGTGGTTACTACTATAAGGGAGAATGGAAAAACCATTGACCAATTAACTACCCCTTACGGTATTCGCTGGATTAGCTGGCCGATTGGAAAAAGCAATCAAAAACAGTTTTTTCTAAACGGAAAGCCGGTGTTTATCAATGGAATTGCTGAGTATGAGCACCTGCTTGGCCAAAGTCACGCTTTTACTGCAGCACAAATCCGATCCAGAGTTATGCAGATGAAAGCTGCAGGCTTTAACGCTTTCCGCGATGCTCACCAGCCACATAATTTGCGGTACCAGGAATATTGGGATAAACTCGGAATTTTATGGTGGACACAAATGGCTGCCCACGTTTGGTACGATACTCCTGAATTTAGAAAAAATTTTAAAGAGCTGTTGGTGGATTGGGTAAAAGAGCGTCGCAACAGTCCGTCGATAGTTTTATGGGGCTTAGAAAATGAAAGCACTTTACCTGAGGATTTTGCTCGAGAATGCACGGAATTGATCCGAAGTATGGATCCAACGGCATCTTCACAGCGCCTGGTAACCACCTGTAATGGGGGAAAGGGAACCGACTGGGATGTGCCGCAAAACTGGACCGGAACTTATGGCGGTGACCCTAAAACCTATGATAAAGATGTTGAGCGCCAGGTATTAGTCGGCGAGTATGGCGCATGGCGAACGCTGGATCTGCATACCGAAGGACCTTTCGTTCAAAACGGTGCGTATAGTGAAGATCGGATGACTCAGTTAATGGAAATGAAAGTCAGACTCGCAGAATCAGCAAAAGACAGGACAACCGGCCATTTCTTTTGGTTGTTTAGTTCGCACGATAATCCAGGCAGGGTTCAGGGAGGTGAGGGATTGCGTGAGCTGGACCGGATAGGCCCCGTAAATTATAAAGGCTTACTCACTCCCTGGGAAGAGCCCCTGGATGTGTTTTACATGTTTCGTGCAAACTATGCTCCGAAAGAAACAGAACCGATGGTTTATATCGTTTCGCATACCTGGCCCGACAGGTGGATAAACACGGGGAAAAAGGATAGCATTACCGTTTATTCCAATTGTGATGAAGTAGAGCTTTTCAATGATGTGGATCATGTATCCCTCGGCAGAAGGAAACGGGAGGGCATCGGAACCCACTTTCAATGGGATAATGTAAATATAAATTATAATGTATTGTATGCTAAAGGATATGTGCATGGAAAGGAAGTAGCGAAAGATTATATCGTTTTACATCATCTGCCGAAGGCCCCACATTATGATGCGTTTTTAAAGGATGCAAAACCTCTAACTGCCCCTCAATCTAATTATAATTACCTGTATCGGGTTAATTGTGGTGGCCCTGATTATATTGATGCGCAGGGAAATATATGGTTGGCAGACCGCCAGCAGAGTTCTGATAAAACCTGGGGCTCTAACTCATGGACAAAAGATTTTCCGGGAACACCTGCCTTTTATGCCAGTCAGCGCCGAACACATGATCCGATAAAAGGTACGTCAGACTGGAAGCTTTTCCAGGATTTCCGTTACGGATTACACAAGCTCAATTATGAATTCCCTGTACCTGACGGCGAATATCTGGTAGAGCTTTATTTTAATGAGCCATGGCTAGGTACCGGCGGAGGAATGGATTGTTCTGCTATGCGACTTTTTGATGTTGCGGTAAATAATCAGACTCTTATTAAGGACCTGGATATATGGAAAGAAGCAGGACATGATGTTGCCCTAAAGAAGTCGGTGAAAGTGAGCGTAAAGGGCGGGAAATTAGTCGTTTCCTTCCCTAATATAAAAGCCGGACAGGCTGTTATATCTGCCATTGCTATCGCCAGTACAGATAAGAATATCGTCGCCGCACCTTCATCCAAGTCGATCATTGTATCGGATGCAGGGTTGCCAAAAACCTGGTCTCTGCAAACATGGATGGATACAGGTGATAAACAGTTCGAGAATTCTGATGCTGCATTCACTTCTTTACCATCGAATCTTTTTGGAGCAGAGTGGATCAAAACATCTTCGGTTAAGACAGGTGAGACGGAGTCATTTAAGGTTGCCACAGATGGGGACGTTTTCGTTGGGCTTAGTCCATCTGGTAATAAAGATCCGCTGATCGGGTATGAAGATACCAAAACTCATATTTCCAATTCAAAAAATCAAACATTTCAAGTCTATAGAAAGCGCTATTTAAAAGGAGAAGAGGTGAGTTTTGGAGGTGCATTAAAGGGTCAGACATATACCATAGCAGTTGTGCCGGCATCAAATCTCGAACCGGCTCATGATCTTAAAAAAGTAACTTCATACAAATCAGTTGAAGCTGCATTTTTAGGGAATGGTCTCAGCAAGGAAGTGCTTATGGGCCGAGAGCGCGTAATATTTAAAAAACCTTCCGGCGATGTGCTTGAGTTTACTATAAACACGGGTGTGGCAGATACTTATTCCTTAACCGTGAAATATCATAATCCTTTTCAGAAGATCTTAAAAGCCAGAATTGAGGTTTTAGCTGTTGATGGTACTGTGATGAAACCTGCCGAAACGTTTGATATGGCGCCGACCAAAGAAGGCAAGTGGAATTATTTTACCACCAATACCGGAACGATGATCAACGCCGGAACCTATAAGGTGCGTATAATATCTGAAGAGGCCGGGGGTGTAAGTATTGATGCACTGGATGTACAGTAATAATATCGATACAAATAGGGTAATGGTAGGATCCTATAAAGAAATGCTAAGAACAAGGAATTGACCCAGTGTTATATCCCTTAAATTAGATATGAAATAGCATTTAGAATGTCATTTCCAATTATAAACCAATGCTAGTTATTCTAGATATTAAACATTAACGATTAAGTAATAATGAATTGAAAAAATGTTGAAATGCATTTTAATGGGAAATCTATTGCCTCTATTTTAACCTGATTACAAACAATTTAATGCCTTTAATTAACCAAAAAACATATGAAACAATCTCTATTTTTTCTTTTTTTGCTGTTATTGCAAATTACAGTTCAGGCTCAAACCCCTAAGGTCAGCGGAAGGGTTTTCAGTGCAGATGATAATGAGCCCCTCCCTGGAGCAACTGTTAAAGTGAAAGGCACCAGTAACTCGGCTGTTACTGATCAGAACGGATCATTTATCATCAATGCTGTAAAAGGCGATGTGTTAGTGATAAGTTTTATTGGGTATGTAGCGACGGAGCTAAGAGTGGTTGATGAGAATGCCGCATTGAACATTAAACTTCAACCAGGTGATAATTCTCTAAACGAAGTAGTAGTGGTGGGGTATGGTACCACGAAAAGGCGCGATCTTACAGGATCTGTTGTGTCGGTAAAACCTGAGCAAATTACCGCCAGGCCGGGTCCGAACCCTATGGAATCACTACAGGGAAGAGTGGCCGGTTTGGATATTTCCCGTTCGTCAGGGCAACCTGGAGAAGGAGTGAATATTCAATTACGTGGTAACAGGTCTATCAGGGCAGATGGAGCGCCCTTGTTTATCATTAATGGTTTGCCAGGGGACTACGAGACACTTAATCCGAATGATATTGAATCTATCGAGGTGTTAAAAGATGCTTCTTCTACCGCTGTTTATGGTTCGGAGGGAGCAAATGGGGTCATTATTATCACTACAAAAAGCGGAAAAGCCGGAAAATTAAATATTGATTTTAACTCGTATTATGGTTATAACGGGTTTTCGGTTACACCGAAAATGCGCACGGGGCAATCCTATTTAGAGGCTAAACGCGATGCTTATAAATATATATACGATGCTACGGCCCAAAAATGGACAACGACAGGGGCGCTTTGGCAGTCTCCTGCCGATGATGAAAAGATCTTTGGTGCTACCAGATATCAGACGTTCCAGGAGGGCCAGTTTGTAGATTGGGCAGACGTATTTTTACGGGATCACGCGGGCACGCAGAATTATAGCCTGGGTGTTTCGGGTGGCAATGAAGTAACTAAAGGATATATTTCGTTCAACGTTACCGACGAAAAAGGTCAGTATACTGGCGATCAGTATAAACTATATTCGTCAACCATGCGTCTTGACCATAAAATCAGGAAATGGCTTTCAATCGGAAGTAACCTTCAGGGCTCGTACGTAGACAGAGACAGGGCTCAGGATAAATTAGAAAACGCATTGGTTACAGACCCGCTTGTGAGACCTTACAGGGCCGATGGATCGCTCAATCCGGATCTGGGCAACAACGTATACAATCTTCTACTTAACTATCAGCCTGGTGTGTATGGAAACGTACAGAATAATACGAATTTAATGATCAATCCGTATATAGAGATCAGGCCACTAAAGGGCTTAACCTTTTTGACTCGTGCCAGTGCGCAGCTTAATTATGCCAACACCTATCGCTTTGATGGTATAGGTTCTGTCGCTTACACTTATAATAACTCTAATGTTGCCAGAGCTCAAATCGATCAAAATCGTACTCAGCAATATCGCTGGGAGAATATCCTGACCTACAATTTACATCTGGCTGATAAGCACGATTTATCCTTTACCGGTGTCACTTCCTGGTATCATAGACAGACTACAGGGACCCAAATGGATCAAACAAACATTACATCCAACAATTTCATGTGGTACAATTTCCAGGGTCAGGACAATACCGGCGCTACATCAAATTATGTGATGGAGAAAACTTTAGGACTGATGGGACGCGTAAACTATTCTTTTTTAGGTAAGTACCTTTTTTCGGCTTCCCTGCGCCGCGACGGGGCATCAGCATTATACAAAGACAACCAATGGGATAACTTCCCCGCACTTTCGGCAGGCTGGAGAATTTCGGACGAAAACTTTATGGCCGGCACCAAAGATTGGTTGAATAATCTGAAACTTCGTGCTAGTTGGGGTGTCACAGGGGCAGCCAGTATCCCTCCGTACAGTTCTGTTCAAAATATGGAGAGCAGAGACATGTCTCTGGGTGGTGTGATCCACCCCATTTATCGTAATTCACCCTATATCACTAACGCGGATTTAAGATGGGAGAAATCAAAAAGCACAAATGTGGGTATAGATGCCGGACTATTCAAAAATCGAATAGATTTAGCTTTAGATTATTATAATACCAATACGGATGGAGTTATTTATAACGTTACCTCGCCTGCAATTTACGGAACGTATTTACCGGGTGTTCCTTATCAAACCAACATTAACGTGGCTGAAACTAATAATAAGGGTATAGAACTTACATTGAATACACGAAATATAGTTTCTAAAAGTTTCGAATGGAGTTCAGCTATTGCTTTTGCACGAAACAGAGAGAAAATTGTAAAATTAACAGGAGGAACAGCTAATAACATTACTAATAATGTAACCGGAGGTGAAAATCGCGTTCCTGGGAATTACTCACTTACAATTGGTGAACCAATTGCTTCTTTCCGCAATTATAAGTTAGACGGAGTTTGGCAGATCGGTGAAGAAGCTGATGCCGCAGTGTTCAGTAAAAAGCCGGGCGATTTAAAAGTAAATGTTCCGGGAATGAGCCGAGTTGGGGCTGGAGTATTTGTAAAACAAGCTGCAGATGGTACAGAAACGTATTATTATACAAATCTTGCCGAAGCTCAAAAATACAATTCTGCTCTTACGGCTGCCAATTCAAAATATAACTATGGCAACAACGATTTTCAGATTGTGGGCCATAATACCCCTGACTGGTCCTTGGGCTTCCAAAATAACTTTAAATACAAAGGCTTTGATTTGGGTGTATATACTTATTTCAGATGGGGGCAAACAATCAACTACACTATGATGGGATGGTACCAGCCAAGTGCATTTGCGATCAATGCGAGTCCATCGAGAACCTTTCCTGAACATTTTAACTACTGGACGCCAGAGAATCCGTCCAACGAGTTTCCTGCAATGAATTATGAAGCAGCGCCTTCAACAATGACAGGATTCTCCGGTCTTAGTTATGTCGACGGTTCATTCTTTAAAATCAAAAACATTACTCTTGGTTACAGTTTACCCAAAAACATAATTCAGAAAGTGTCTATGCAGAGAATGCGTTTGTATGCCACTGTTACTAATCCTTTGGTGGTTGCAAAAAATGATCTGTTAAAGCAGTATGACCCTGAAATGAACGGTGAACTGGATTATCCATTAACTAAACAGGTTGTGGTAGGCTTAAATGTAACGTTTTAACAATTAGATCTTAGAAGCCAGAAACAGGCGAACGAGGTGATTTTATAAACCAGTTCGCAGTCTATGGTTAAACCGATAAAAAATAAACACATGAAAATTAACATAACAACAAAGAGCGTTTTATACAGGTGTGGATTAGGCTTACTTATTACACTATCTGTACCCTCATGCAAACTGGAGGAATTTAACCCTGCTGCTGTATCCGAAGAAAATGTACTAAGGGACTTTAATGGTTTTAAGGCCTATCAATCCAATATTTATTCTAATCTCTGGGGGTCACTTATAGGGATGCCCTATGGTCTTGTTTCCGAACTTGGGACAGATCTTTGGACATTTCCTGCCAATGGTTCGAGTGTAAAGGAACTGATGGCGTACGAAGAGTTTACAAACAATTCTGCACACGTGAGAAATGTATGGGATTTTGGCTGGGGGGCTATCAACAATTGCAATAAAACGATCCAACTTTCCACTCAGCTAAAGGATGGTAACGCTAATGATATCAAAATCCTGGTAGCAGAAGCGAGGTTGATGAGAGCGTATTACTATTCAGTTTTAGTAACGAATTTTGGAGAGATTCCCTTAATTCTGACCGACGATCCTGTTAAGAATTTACGTCCGACACGTGCAAAAGTTCCTGAAATCTATGCTCAAATTGTGTCAGACTTAAAGGCTGCGGCCGCAGATCTGCCGGTAACGCCGTTTGAAAACAATCCTCAGCGTGTAACCAAGAAAGCTGCACTTGGCCTTCTTGCCCGCGTATATGCCCAGGGCGGCGGAGAGGGGTTGACTGAAGACGGTAAGTCATATTGGCTCCGTGCTAAAGAAGTAGCAGAAGATTTAATTAACAATAAAGCTACATACGGTGCGATGTTGTATCCTGACTTTGCTCAGGTTTTTGCCGCTGCCAACAACAGAAATAATGCTGAGGCTTTATTTACAGCTTATGGATTAAATCCCTATGACCCTTCATATAACGTAGCCACAGGTAACACCAAACCCAATCTTTACCTTCATTTTTATCCTAAGTTCGATGATGCATTCGGAACCTCAGATGTTTTCAAAAGAAGTGTAAATTCAAATACCTCGAATGCGTATTACGGACGTTTAAACCAGGCGTTTGTTGCACCTACGAAATATTTGGTCAATTGCTTTAATGCAACGTATGATAAGCGATGGGAGAATACATTTGCAACTGCGTTCACAAATTATTCGTCGGAGCAGGCACTTGCAAGTCTTGGAAGCGGTGCTCCGAATCCTGCGAAAGTGACATATGGTGCCGCAACAGTTACGCTTACCGCTGCCATGTGTACCAAATATGGTATCGACCCCTCCCATATAGGCAAGAAAATATACCCTTATGTAGATGTAAACGCTAAAATGGCGCCTACCTTTGCTACCTGGCAATACGTTCCAAAAATGTGGGAAAAAGGAGATCATTCGGGATCGATCGCAAATTTAAAAGAGATTCCAAATGCGAATGTGCATCCCTATCCGCTGGCTCCGGACGAAGACAGATTCTTCGTATATTTAAGCAAAGAACCACTTAGCCCCACAGATAAACAAGCACGCCCTTACGTAACGGTAAATATTAATGACTTATTCGATCCTTCAGACCCTACAGGCGGTACCTACAAAACTAATAATTCAAATAACGGATTAAAGCCCTCGGGTCTGGCTACTCTGTTTCCAGCAATGCTGAAATTTAACCACAATTTCGACGGCGGTTGGCTGGGTGGCAATTTCCAGCAAAAACTAGGTAATATTATGGTGATGCGTATGGCTGAAGTCTATTTAATTGCTGCTGAGGCCACTCTACGTTCAGGCGGTACCGGAGCAGCTGCTGCGGCACATTTAAATATATTGCGCCAACGTGCAGTCCGGAATCCTGCAGATTTCAATACAGGGACGGGTATGCAGTTAAATACAGCCACAATGAATGATGTTTTTGATGAGTATGCCCGCGAACTTTGTGGCGAGTTTAACCGCTGGGCCCTATTAAAACGTCATAAAGCGTTTGAGACCCGGTTAGCATCTTATAATTCCAGGGCAGCTGCAAGTTTTATTCCTTCCAGACATTACAACAGACCTATTCCGTTTAACTTCCTGAATACGATTCAGAATGCAGATGAATTTGGAAATAATGGTTACTAATGATATCAATAATTAATTGACTTGCGTCTTGTAAGCAGATGTTGGTTTAGAATCGCATATGCTGTTTAATTAACCGCAATTTTGATAGAAGGCGTCTCATAATTAACTTATAAGACGCCTTCTTTTTTATGTGGTGTCTGCATGTTCATTTGTCCTAATACGATTGGTAAGCGCCCTAACTTCTCTCTTGAGAGAGGGTGTGATCGGATGTGAACTGGCGAGTATGTGTTGCTTTTGCTTATAGGGTAAACCCTGTTCACTTATATTTCTTATCTTGTCTTGAGCTTTCGTCGCTGGAGATCGTTTCGTCATCCATATTCTATCCATACGGTGTCTATACAATATGCTTACACGGGTCATACAGATGTCTCGTCCTAAAAAGTAGCCTTGTTCTCCTGAGTTTTATGATAAAGTGTTTTAAGAAAGATAATATCTTATAATACCTGGAGAAAATGCTATAAAAAAGCACACGGACGGGAAGGGATATTTGTTGAGCCACTTAGGGGGCTTTTTTCCATGTAAAGATCTCCAAGCTTCCGGCATAATTATAAAACAGCTTGCTATTCTTAAATTATCTATTGTAAAATATTATCATTCTTATAATGGCACATTCACAAAAAGGATTTATTCCGGTAATGCTAACCCCTTTTAAAGATAATGGGAGTATAGATTTTAACGCTTTGACATCGCTTACCGAAGTGTATTTAAATGCCGGTGCAAAGGGCTTATTTGCCAATTGCCTTTCCAGTGAAATGTTTGAATTGAATGCTGACGAAAGAATAGAGGTAATTAAGCATGTGATCAAAGTTGCCAATGGTTCTGTACCAGTAGTTGCTACCGGAACGTTTGGCGGGCCAATTTCAGAACAAGCAGATTTTGTAAAAAAAGTCCACGATACGGGTACGGCTGCTGTTATTTTACTTAATGGTTTGCTGGCAGATCAAAGCGAATCGGATGATGTGTTCAACGAAAGAGTATTCAAGCTTTTAGATCTTACACCGAATATCCCGGTAGGGTTTTATGAATGTCCGGTTCCTTATAAAAGACTTTTGTCTCCACAGCAATTACAAAGCTTTGTTGCAACAGGACGGGTGATTTACCATAAAGATACTTCCTTAGATATCGAGCAGATCAAAGAAAAATTAGCCTTAACCGCAGGAACAGATTTTGGTATTTACGATGCCTACATGGGGCATGCTGTAAAAACTTTACAAGCAGGATGCGCAGGTTTGTCTTGCATTCAGGGTAATTATTTCCCGGAGTTGATTGTATGGTTATGTGATAATTTCGATAATCCTGAATTGCAGACGAAAGTACAATTGGTGCAGGATTTCTTGACTAATAATATGGATGTTATGCATGATGTATATCCAATTGTTTCGAAGTATTTCCTTCAAAAAAGAGGCTTGAAAATTTCTACATACACACGTCGTAATGTCGGTGAGTTTACATTTTCGGTTAAAAATGAAGTCGATAAGCTATTTGAAAATTATCGTGCATTGCAAGACCAGCTCGATTTTAAACCAGCCTTTTGCTAAAAGTATTTGAGATCTCGCCCGTGATCTCATTTTTAGGTTTTTAACAAGGATTAAGCAACATTTTGCTTGCTCTTGTTAAGGTATTTCCTTTTGTATTCTAACGGTGTTATGCCCGTCACTTTTTTAAAGTGGCGGTAGAAGTTTGACACATTATTGAATCCGCAATCAAAACAAATAACCTCTGTAGGCAGCTTATCTTCTACCAGCGCCCGGCAAGCATGACTTATACGAATCTCGATTAAAAAATCATAATATGTTTTCCTGGTCATTAGCTTGAAATACCTGCAAAAGGAAGTAACACTTAAATTGCTTATCGATGAAATCTCTTCCAGTGTGATGTCTTTCTTGTAATTGGTAAGCGTGTAGTTGCAAACCTTATTTAGGCGGATGGTATCTGTTTCGTTTGACTGGTAAAAATTGGACTGACCAGAAACGATCGTTTTAAATTCAGTTGTTTCTGCGAGTGTTTTTAAGATTTGTAGTAAAACGATGATTTTGTCGAGGTTGGTTGCATTAAGCGCTTCTTTCATCAAGCCCGCTAATTTCTGCTTCGTTTTTCCGGTGATTACCATTCCGCTTTTAGCTTTCTCAAATAACTTGGGAAGATGATAGGCTTCCGGGAGATTCAAAAGATATTTCCCCAGGCAGTCAGGTAAGAAATGAATTACTATTACTTCAATTTCGTGCTCAGGACTATTTTGAAAATATTGTTCGGTACATCGCCAGGTATGCGGTAAGTTTTCACCTAATAAAACCAGGTCTCCCGGAGAAAAGTTCCCGATATTATTACCAATAAATCTGACTCCTTCCCCTTTAATCACATAGTGCAGTTCCAGTTCGGGATGATAATGCCAGATCCCTACAAAATTGGGTTTCTTATCATGCCGAATGCTGAAAGAGCTTTCGAGTTTTACAGGTACTTTGTGAAAGAGTGGTTTCATACACGGTTAATTTATGCCTAAATACTAAACTCCTGTTAGAAGCTAAAAGGGCTTCAATATGCAAAGGTTATCCTTTTATTAAAATGGTTATTTGTAAAAATAGATAATTAATGCTAATATCCTACACTAAGTTGATAAAAAACAGCAAAATTAGCTACACTTCATTCGCCACATTTGTAATAGTGGTATTATAAGACTTGTCAGTTATAAACATACAACGCCCGGTTTGTAAAAAATAGTTATTTAGCATTTAAAATGTTACAAATAGCTTAAACTGAGCTAAATGAATGTTAGATAAATCAAATCCAGATAAAATGCATGCTTTAGCTGCCGAATTCAAATAAAATGAGGTACTGGGTGTAGAAATGGCAAATAAAAGCGTTTAAATTAATTATATAAAAGTCAGAAATTAAAATATATTATCATGAAGCTCAAATTAAACAGTATAGTTGCCTTTCTGATTCTGGTAGTCGCCTCGGCAGGTAGCGCAAGGTCGCAAGACAGGACAAAAACCGATAAAGAAGTGTATAAAGAAGTTGTCACAGCACGGGCGGACAAGATTGTAAAGACACTAGGATTAACTGAGAGTAAAAAGGCGACAAAAATTACAGAACTAATCGCTCAGCAATACATTGATTTAAATGCCATTCATGATGCTCGTAACGCAGCTGTGAAAAATGTTAAAGAGCTTAATAAAGACAACAAAGAAAAGGCGGAATCAGATATAAAGGCCTTAGAGGCCAAAGCCGATAAAAAACTCTCTAAGCTTCATAAAAAATATATCGCAAAGCTAAATAAGAACCTTAAATCAGAACAGGTAGAAATGGTAAAAGATGGTATGACTTATGGGGTTTTACCAATCACATACAAGGGATATCAAGAAATGCTGCCAAATCTTACAGTAGAGCAGAAGAAGCAAATATTGGTATATCTTACCGAAGCACGCGAGCATGCTATGGATGCCGAATCATCGGAAAAGAAGCATGGATGGTTTGGAAAATATAAAGGTAAAATCAATAATTATCTTTCTGCAGCGGGTATTGACATGAATAAGGCGAGTAAAGAGTGGCAGCAGAGGATTAAGGAAGAGGCGTCGGGAAAGAAGGATAAGTAAGTTTTGGTATGATAATACTGTATTATATCTTGAGAACATGCTATAAAAAATACTGCCAATGACCTATAAATTTGATATATAACCAAGAGTTAACAATCAGAATTAAAGTACATTCTTAATAGATTACTAAACTATATCACAGCATCCATTCGGGTAATTGTCTCTCAAAACATTTCTCACGAATGGACGGAATAATTTCAAGCTGGTAAATACTGCTAGATCTAATGGTAACATCCTATACTATCTTGAAAAAATGCTATAGAAAGTTGCGGGCTTTTTAAGATAAGTTTGGTAAAGCAATTATAACCAATACTTATTAAAAAAACATTAAAATTTAAACCTAACCGAAATTAAAAGCTCTTGAATGGAAAAAGAAAATTAATAATTCGTTAGATCCGGTGATTGATATATCATGCTGATCGTATTTATTCCTAAAGGTGGAATTGAAATTTATCTAGCAAAAATTAACGATTAATACATATGAATTTATTTTTACAAACGCAGTATTATTTAAGTAAGGGTTCTAAAGTGAGCCTTGCTTTATTAATGTCGCTTTATTTAACGGAGGCATCTTACGCTGAAACTCATAACAAGAGCTTCAGTTTCTCCGTAAATAATTCTTCACGAGAAAATATAACAGGAACAGTTAAGGACGAAAAGGGAGAGCCGCTGCCGGGAGTAACTGTCAAGATAAAAGGCACGACTACAGCAACAACTACGGATGTTAATGGAGTTTTCCGGATTGACTTGCCAACCGCTAATGAAATACTGGTTATAAGTTTCGTCGGTTTTAAAACACAAGAAGTCGCGGTGAATGGAAAGGCTTCGTTAGAGATTAGACTTGTTGAAGATGCGCAGTTGCTTAGCGAAGTAGTTGTTAATGTTGGATATGGTACTAAAGTAAAATTAGGAAGTACAACAGGAGCTGTTGCTGCTATTAAGGGCGAGGAATTCGAAGATTTGCCTGTCGCAAATTTATCCAACGCCCTGATTGATAGAATTGCAGGAGTTAACGTTAATATAGCTTCAGGAAAACCTGGGGCGACGTCAAGTCTGCAAATTAGAAATCCTACATTATTCGCGGCTTCGGGAAATTTAGGCCTAACAAGCTCTCCATTGTATGTTATTGATGGTATAACCATGACTGAAGATGATTTTAACAACCTGGATGCCAGCGTCGTTGATAATATTACTATTCTTAAAGATGCGTCAGCTGCAATTTATGGTGCAGCGGGTGCAAAGGGGGTTGTTTTAGTTACCACCAAAAGAGGAAAGATCGGAAAGCCTAAGATTGGCTATACTGGCTACTATGGCTTCTCTGATGCAGCAAGTAAACCTAAGCTTTTAAGTGCTTATGATCATGCTAAATATTTAAACGACGGTTATGAGCTAGCTTATGCCCAGGATAACTTAAGGTTTTCGCAAGCCGATTTAAATACGTTAGCTTCAAATTCTACTCAAAATTGGTATGATCAATTGTGGAAGCCTTCCTCGTTGCAGCGCCATACTTTAAATTTAAGTGGAGGCTCTAAGGAGATTACGTATAATATTAATGGTAACTATTACGACGAAGGGGGCAATTTTGGAGAGATCGATGTTAATAAATATGGACTAAGGTCATCTGTAACAGCAAATGTAACGCCCAGCATCACTCTGAATGTCGACTTAAATGGTAGTATGTCTAAAAAGTTTCGGAACTCAAACAAAAACAGTGATGGAAATAGCGAGAATGTAATGATGACTGCTATGTATCTTACTCCGGGCTGGGTTCCGCTAACAATTAATGGCGTTCCAAATAACTGGGCTCAAGCTCCCAATCCTCCTACCGCGTGGAATCCTTTGGCACTTTTTAATTCAGGAACTTATGAGAAAAGTGACAATACTGCTTTAGGAGTTAATACCAGTTTAACCTACAATCCTAAATTTCTTCCTGGTTTGAGCGCAAAAGTTCAATATGCCAGAAATCATGGAGCGTCAACCAGTAAGCAATACTACATCCCTTACAGGGTTTATAATTTCAATCGAACTGGGCAGAACGGATTGTTATATACTGATGTTCCCGCGGCAACGCCAAGTACTCTAATCACCCGTAATGATAGATTAAGTTCTGGTACAGGTTACACGAGGAGTTATCAGTTAATTGCTCAGCTGTCGTATAAAAAACAGATCAAGCAACATAATATCGACGTACTCGCTGTAACAGAGCAAACAGAATCACAAGGAGATAACTATGCCGTGTATAGGGATGGGCAACAAATTCCTGGGCTAGATGAGTTTTTTGCCTTTAATACAGCCACTACAACTGCAGATATTAAAGGTGCTAGTGAGTCTGGTAAGAGATCCTATTTAACCCGCGCGAGTTATTCATTTGCCGACAAATATCTGATGGACTTTGTGGGACGGTACGACGGCTCTGCAAATTTCCCTCCTGATAAGCGCTGGGGCTTTTTTCCATCAATTGGATTTGGATGGAAAGTAAGCGAAGAGAATTTCTTTAAAGATAATGTAACATTTATTGATTTTTTAAAGCTTAAAGCCAACTTTGGCTTAATTGGTGACGACCGTGTAACGAAATATCAATATATCGCCAGATTTACTCAGGCACCTCAAGCTTATTTGTTCGGTAACCAAGTTGTTAATGGAGTAGATCCCAATATTTATCCAAATCCTGATATTACATGGGAGAAATCAAGGACTCAAAATTATGGTATTGAAATGGCCATGTTAAATAACAAGCTAAACTTTTCTGTGGATATTTGGAACAGACATACCTATGATGGTTTTGATGATTACGGAATTGCTGGTATTCCTTGGGTAGCTGGCACACAGACGGGGTTAAAGAATTATTCGGAGCAAGATAATTGGGGTACGGAATTTTCTTTAGGTTATAATAATAAAATTAATAAAGATTGGGGTTTTAGTCTGAGCGCTAACGCAGCTTTTTCGGATGACCGTAGGTTAAATTATTACTATAATGCCTTTCAATCAGTTGGAAATGTGTCGCAACCTTACGATAATCCAATTATGGTAGGCCGAAGCTCTCGTATTTACAATGGATCAAACTATGGATACATCGCAACCGGTATAATAAAGACGCAGGCAGAAGTAGATGCAATATTAGCAGCTAATCCTAACTATTTAATTGGAGGTCAGAAGCCTCAGGTTGGTTTCATGAACTACAAGGATGTGAACAATGATGGGATAATTAATGATAGCGATATCACCCTAATGTATCCAAGGGGTACTGCGTCTGCTTTGGGTATGGGCTTCACTTTCGGACTGAGTTACAAGACCTTCAAGTTGAGTACAAATATGAATTTGTCGATAGGAGGAAAGGAGTTTGTGGATGGGGATGCGAGAAAAGTTCCCACAATTACAGCTTCAGGCGCCGACTTTTGGAAGGATCATTGGACTCCAGAAAATCCCAATGCAAAATATCCGAGATTTGATTCTCCCTTATTTAAAGAAAACTCCACGTTTTGGGCAGTTTCTGGGACAACTGCGAGAGTTAATAACATGACCTTATCTTTTAGCATACCTAAAAGCATAACGCAAAAGGCAGGAATTTCAGATGTGAGAGGCGTTCTTACTGGAAACAATCTGTGGGATATTATAAATCCATATGATTATAAGGATTCAAGAACAGGAAACTTTGCAAGTTATCCAACCTTAAGAACATTTTCATTAGGCTTAAATATTGGCTTATAACTATCGTAATTATGAAAATTTTAAATAAAACACTAATATATAGCTTAATAGCTTTAGGTTTAGCATCTATTTTAGGGTCGTGCAAAAAGGATATCTTTGATAAAAGAGATTTGAATGGGGTTGATACCACGCTCTTTCATGATGAGCTTTCTGCTACTTTATATATAAATAAGGCCTATGACCTGGTTATACCTAACTGGCCTGTCGACAATGGCTTACACAATACTACTGACGAAAAGTTTGGTGCAAATACTTCTTTGTTGTATGGTCAGCTAACTGAAAATAGTGTTCAGGACATTGCTGCTCAAAACAGACAAGGGCAGAATAAATATTTTGATATCCGTAGAATTACTTTAGGTATTGAAGGAATCGAAAGGTCTCCTGGCTTGACAGCTGCTCAGAAGGGGAAATTAAAGGGGCAATTATATTTTTTAAGAGCTTTTGTATATTTTAATTTGGTTAAGCTTTATGGCGGCGTACCTTTAGTTACTAAGGTGCTGGATCTTAATAAGGATGAGTTGGATCTGCCCCGCGCTAAAACCAGTGAGTGTATTAAGCAAATAGTACGCGATCTTGATTCGTGTAAAGGACTGCCAGCAACCTGGGCTCCTACATTTAACGCCGATGGCGGAAGAATTACTTTAGAGGCTGCACGGGCGTTAAAAGGAAAAGTGTTATTGTACTGGGCCAGTCCTCAGTTTAATCCGTCTAACGATGTAACGAGATGGCAAGAGGCCTATGCGGCATGCAAAGATGCTTATACTCAAGGAGTCGCAGAAGGGTTTGCATTGATTCCAAATTACGCCAATATCTTCCTCACCGAGCAAAATAATACCGAGAGAATTATATGGCGCACTCTTGACGCCACAAGTATAAATCCGGCTAAGGGAACGAATATAGAAGCGAATACAAGGCCGTATTCAGAAACAGTCAGTGGTAGCGGCAGCTATCATCCTACCTGGAATTTGGTTAAGGCCTACCCTATGAAAGACGGTCGGCCGGTAGGCGTTGCAGGGTCCGATTTTGCGTACAATGAATTGACATTTTGGCTTAACCGCGATCCACGCTTTCAGGCATCAATTTCGTACAATGGCGATATATGGAACCTTAGCGGAAAAGTAAACCGGAGGCAGTGGAATTATACTGGCTCTTTGGAAGAAAAGAGTGGACCATCAAGGACCGGATTTTATATAAAGCGGTTTTCAAATCCTTCGTTGTCTCCTTCTCAGGCGGTGTATAACAGTAACTCTGCAGGCGGTAATGGCATGGATTGGATTGAAATGCGTTTCGCGGAAGTTATTTTAAATTACGCGGAATGCGCTAATGCGATTGGAAACTTATCAGAAGCTAAGGATATGGTTAGGTTGATAAGGCAGCGCGCCGGTATCGTTAAGGGAAGCGGAGCTAAAGATTATGGTTTAGAGTTGGCTACTGATGTGCCAAGTATGGCTGACCTTATCTTCAGGGAGCGTCAGGTGGAATTCGCAATGGAAGGTAAACGTTACGACGACCTTAGAAGAATGCGAAGATTCCATCTTCTAAGTGGTACGATCAGACAGGGTTATAAATGGGATATGAGAACTCCTGCTTATAATACCACCAGGCCTGCGACACCTAATCCTGCAACACTTTATATAGAAGATCGTCAGCCTTCGGGAATCATACCGCGTGACACGATAAATTTTGCTAACGCAGGTTCAGTGAATAAAGTATTTATTCCGGCAGTGTTTTCGATAGAAGGAACGAATGTCATCAATTATCCCGAGACTTATTATTTCTATCCACTGCCCACTAATTTTAGAACCTCAAGCGTGAAAATTGAGCAAAATATTGGTTGGCCGGGAGGAACGTTCGATCCATTGCAGTAAAAGTAAAGGTAAATTTAATCAGCAGCAGGAATTTAATTTTCCTGCTGATATTAGCTAATTCGAAATTATAAAAATGATGAAAAAGTATAAAGTGATGACTTTTTTGATACTAACCTTTGGAATCGGTGTCTTTACAAGTTGTTTAAAGGATGTTGATCCTCCTGAGTTTAATCAAACCACTATTACCCTAAATGCAGTTGATCCAACCTATTTAGTGGCAGATAAAACAGTTAATCCGGGAGCTACTCTTCCACTGAGTTTTTCCATAACATGTCCCAATCCAATGCAATTTGTGCATGTTGAAAGAAATGGTACAGTAATATCAAGAGATACCGTAAAGACAGGTGATAGAACTTCATTTAGTGCAGAAAAATCGTTTACTGCCGAAACAAAACCGGGAATTTATACCTATCGAATTGTTGCTAGGGATAACGCGGGGGTATATATGGGGGATAAATCTGTTGTCGTTACGGTCGTTTCAGACATTGAATATTATACTGTAAGAAATATTTACGTGCCGGATACAGCTAAAAATAACCCGACCTATTTTTCTACAGCCGATGGTGAGGCTTTGAGTTATACTAATGTTGGCAACAATTCAGCAAAAATTGATTTCGGTTATTTCTATAATTCAATAGATTCAATTGTAGTTAGTAACAAAAAAGTGCCCCTGGGCCACACGATTTATGCTTTAAATGTGTCACCTGTTCCCAGTCAGATATCGTCTTTCGATATCAGTACCTGGACAAGAAATGCAACTTTACTGAAAAAAATTACTAGTCCTACGTTTGTGAATTTAAACTCAGCTAAGGCCTTGAAAGATGCCGGTGCTGCGAATACTTCAGGGACATCAGCTAGCATTAACCAACTAGTCGCAGGAAACGTAATTTTATTC
>CBFGOI010000063.1:0-26349 GCA_965650335.1 uncultured Pedobacter sp.
GGTGCCTTTTGCACAGGGCTTACCCGCAGCTCTCGCATCAGCGCTCAGGGCTGTGTCTGGCTCCTCCTTTGCTTAGGCCAAGGCTTCAGGAACCAGCCAATGCCCTTTTCTAGCGCGCATGGCCTGCTGATGCAAGAACTCTGTCTGGCACGGGCGGGATTCACTGGTCTTCGTAGGTTAGGATACTGAAGATTGCAAGGTTGCTGGATGCTTAGTGCTGTTGGGATAGTCAGATTAAAAATCTTTCTTATTAAGCATGGGATCACAAATTCCTAGCAGCGGACGACATCGCGTCAAATTCCAGTAAGGGAAAACCGTTTCATGATTTCCTTTCGTCCGCTCATCGGCGCGGATGCCTAGTCCTTTCACCGCGGAAAGGACCAAACGCGTTGTGAATCCCGAGGTGCCTTTTGCACAGGGCTTACCCGCAGCTCTCGCATCAGCGCTCAGGGCTGTGTCTGGCTCCTCCTTTGCTTAGGCCAAGGCTTCAGGAACCAGCCAATGCCCTTTTCTAGCGCGCATGGCCTGCTGATGCAAGAACTCTGTCTGGCACGGGCGGGATTCACTGGTCTTCGTAGGTTAGGATACTGAAGAATTGCAAGGTTGCTGGATGCTTAGCTGGATTGCTATAAAGGTGTTTCTGTTCATAATTATCGGTCCCACCAGCCCCGTCATTCTCGCGGAGGCGGGAATCTTAATGCAGAGCACATTCCGTTTTTTTCTTGTATACGCATTGGGATTGCCGATCCGATGGGCAAAGGTTCAACACATCCCTAACCCCTCTCCAGAGGGGAATTATAGTGTTTTAGGCAGGCTGTCCGGACAGCAGGTCGGGTGTAAAACCGGGTATAATTTTGTAGGGATCGGGGAAATGAACCACCCCTTTATCCCCTCCTTGAAATAAGGAGGGGAGTATGGCGCTTTAGGCGGGCTGCCCGGAGGTCGCTGGAAGATTGAAATAATATGTGGATGATTGATAGGGGTTCATCGTGTGGGTATAACGGTTTTAAAAAGAGACAATCATGAATTTAGCAGCCTTGTACTCCCCTCCTTATCTTCAAGGAGGGGGCAGGGGGTGGTTATCGCGATTGAGGAAATATGGTGCTTTAGGCAGGCTGGTCGGATTGCAGGTCAGGTATAAACTATTTCATACTTTATCCATGCTTTATCTATGCTTTTGCCATGCCTTTGCTATATATAAGCCCAAGAAATAACCAGCCCTTTATTTACTCCTTGAAATAAGGAGGGGAGTATAGCGCTTTAGGGCGGCTGCCAGGATGCGGTCGGCCGTTGATATAATCATTTTTTTAGTTACGAGCATAGTAGATTGGATTAGGGTTTAGTGTCGGGGGTATAACGGTGTAAAATGAGACAACCCCAAATTTAGCAGCCTTGTACTCCCCTCCTTATCTTCAAGGAGGGGGCAGGGGGTGGTTATCGCGATTCAGTTCCATTTCATACTTTATCCATGCCTTTGCTATGCCTTTGCCCCGTATAGGCTCCCCATCCATAAGGGCCCTAAACATGCTTTATAAATGTTTTAAAAAAAGGCGTTTAACATTGCCGCAAATCTATATCTTTGCCTCGCACAAAATAATGCTGTCCATAAGCTGTGTAATTATCCTGATACATTTGGGATGATATTTGCTAAACGGGACAAGCTTTTGAGTTTAAGGAAGAAAAGAGATCTTTTCAGCTGTGCCCATGAAACACGTTGCGCTCTTATGAAATTTGAAAACACGAATAGATTGAAAGTATTGAAATCTGTTACGCTACTTATACTATTTTTATTGGTCGGTGGAATACAGCCTCTGGCAGCACAAAGCACACAAAACTTCAGCAATATCAATGTCGACCAGTTATCCGACGCCCAAATTAAGCAATTCATTCAGCAGGTTGAAGCGCAGGGATTAAGCGAATCTCAATTAGAGCAGGTTGCTCAGGCAAGGGGCATGAGTGCTGGGGAAGTGGTTAAACTTCGCGCCCGTGTAAACAAAATTAAGCAAACTGGTTCTGCTAGCACCAACACCGGTACAGGTAATAAGACTGTAGATCCCGGTTCCGAGAATGGAAAACGTGAATTAAATTTCAAAAACGACGACACCCCAGTTGACGCTGAGGGTACCGTTTCCCGGATCTTTGGCGCCGAACTCTTCAGAAATTCTAAAATCAGCTTTGAGCCCAATCTACGTCTGGCCACTCCACTTAATTACCAGCTTGGTCCGGACGATGAACTGAATATTGATATTTATGGCTACTCGGAAGCAAGTTATAAATTAATGGTATCTCCAGAAGGGAATATCAATATCCCCTATATAGGTGTAGTTACCGTTGGCGGACAAACCATCGAGCAGGCCAGTCAGCGGATCCGTTCAAGGTTAGCCAGCGTTTATCCCAATATGCGCAGCGGCAATACCCGGGTAAACATTACATTAGGAAATATTCGCAGCATAAAAGTAACATTGATGGGCGAAGTTACCCGTCCCGGCACTTATACTCTATCTTCCTTATCCAGCGTTTTCAATGCTCTTTATGCCTCAGGCGGACCATCCGAGAATGGATCCTTCCGGGAGATACAGATCATACGCAACAACCGGGTAATTGCTAAGTTGGATGTATACGAATTTCTTTTACGCGGATTCCAGCGCAATAACATCCGTTTGCAGGATCAGGATATCATCATGATTCCGACTTATAAAAAGCGTGTAGAATTTTCGGGCGAAGTAAAGCGTCCGGCAATATTTGAAGCGACTGCTAACGAAACTTTAGAGGATGTTATTGGCTTTGCAGGCGGTTTTACCAATGAAGCGTATACCGCACGAATCAAAGTCATTCAAAATACACCCAAAGAGCGACGCATTACTGATGTGCTATCAAATGCCTTTTCAACTTACGTTCCTCAAAACGGAGATAAATATTTCGCCGAGCCGATCCTGGATCGCTTTGAAAACAGGGTGACCATTAATGGAGCGGTATTCCGTCCGGGACAATACCAATTGGAAAAAGGCTTAACTCTGGGACAATTGATCCAAAAAGCCGAAGGCGTTACTGAAGACGCTTTTTTACCTCGAGGCTATCTAACCCGCTTAAGGGCAGACAATACACCGGAATTAATTTCTTTTGACCTTGCAAAGATCCTGAATGGCTCCACAGCCGACATAACTCTTCAACGTGAGGATCAGATCACCATATCATCCATTTTTGATTTGCGTGAAGAATATAAAATAAGCATAGAAGGGGAGGTTCGCTCTCCCGGAACCATTGATTACGCGGAGAACATGAGTCTGGAAGATCTGATCGTTTTAGCAGGTGGATTTAAAGAAGGTGCTTCACCGAAACGAATAGAAATTTCCCGCCGGGTGAAAGATAGTGAAGTTGGTGCGGCAAATTCACGGATTGCACAAGTATATCAGGTTGATGTAGATCAGAACCTGCAAATTCAGGGACCGAAATTTATTCTTCAACCATTCGATATAGTTTCTGTGCGGAATGCCGCCGGTTATGAAGTGCAGCGCCAGGTACGGGTAGAGGGGGAAGTATTGTATCCCGGTACTTATACAATCACCCGCAAAGACGAGCGGATTTCGGATTTAATTAAGCGAGTTGGCGGATTAACGGACCTGGCATATTTATCAGGCGCTTCTTTGAAACGTACCGAGGCAAGTGAAAAAGGATCCGGTAAAAATAGAATTAATACTGAACAAGAAGATCAACAGAAAATACTGAAATTACAGCGTTTACAGGAGACAGCGAAAGATTCAACAGACATCATACAGCAACAAGCTATTTTAAGGAATGATTTTGTCGGGATTGATCTGGAGAGGATATTGGACAGGCCGAAATCAAAACTGGATTTGATATTAGAAGAAGGGGATGTGTTACGGGTTCCGAAACAGCTTCAAACGGTTAAAGTGAGTGGTGAGGTTTTGTATCCAACAACGGCAATTTTCATTGGAGGCAAGGGCTTTAAGCAATATATTTCTGATGCGGGTGGTTTCTCGGACAATTCCTTGAAGAAACGATCGTATGTGATTTATGCGAATGGATCGGTGAGGAGTACGAGGAAGTTCTTTTTATTTAATAATTATCCGATGGTGAAGCCTGGGGCGGAGATTTTTGTGCCGAAAAAGGCAGAAAAGAAAAAATTATCAGCTTCCGAGGTCGTAGGGTTAACTTCTGGGATTGCCTCTTTGGGGGCAATTATATTGGGAGTCCTAAATTTTATTAAGTAATTGTTCTTGATCCGGATCTTAAACAACTTAATGAAACTTTACGAGAAGTATTCGAAAAATCCGCTAGCGAAGTGCTCAACCATATTAATTTGTTTAAGGTTCGCATGTCGGATAGTGTTAAATTCAACAAGAATGTCATGACCATACAGTCGAAAACTTTTAAATCATTATCGCAGGATGATGAAATTTCTCTAAAGGAACTTCTTCTTTTACTTAGAAGGTGGTGTTTGTACTTGTGGACTAAGAAATGGTTGATTTTTATTGTAATATCTGTCGGCATTCTATTGGGGTTGGGCTATGCTTATTACAAAAGGCCTATTTTTGAAGCTACAACCACTTTTGTGCTTGAAGAGGGCGAGGGCGGGGGGATTGGCCAGTACGCTGGCGTGGCGGCGATGGTGGGAATAGATATGGGCGGCGGAGGAGGTTTATTTCAGGGAGAAAATATACTGGAACTATATAAGTCGCGGACAATGCTGCAAAAGGCCCTGCTGAGTACCGCCAGTTTTGATGGAAGAAGGCAGCTATTAATAGATAGATATCTTGAGTTTAATAAGATACGAGAAAGGTGGGAACGACCTGAATTAAAAACATTATCCTTTGCAGACACCGGCAGGTTCACTATTCTTCAAGACAGTATACTTGGAGATATAGTGAGAACGATCAGAACCAATAATATTACGGTAGGAAAGCTGGACAAGAAGCTAAATATTTTAAAAGTTGAAGTTAAAGCCCCAGACGAACAATTTGCTAAAGAATTTAATGATCAAATTGTGTTGACTGTGAACAACTTTTACATTGACACCAAAACCAGGAAGAGTCTCCAGAATGTTCAGATCCTTCAAAATCAAACTGATTCTGTTCGAGCAGTGATGAGCGGTGCAATTTATTCTTCGGCAATGACTGTTGATGCTACACCAAACCTTAATCCAGCAAAGCAAATATTAAGAGCGCCGGCCCAGCGCTCGCAATTTAATGCTGAAACTAATAGAGCGATGTTAACAGAGTTGCTTAAAAACTTAGAGTTGTCTAAAATGAGTTTGCGAAAAGAAACCCCTTTAATTCAAGTAGTAGACCAACCAATCTATCCATTAACAAAGCACGAGTTTGGGAAATTAAAGGGAGCATTATTGGGAGGACTTATATTGGGGTTTATTGCAGTATTGTTCTTGATCATTAGAAAAAATTACTTAGAAATTTTGAATGGAAAATAGAAGTATTGCTGTAATCGGCCTTGGCTATGTTGGTCTGCCTTTAGCTATAGAGTTTGCTAAAAAATATTCAGTAGTTGGTTTTGATATCGACACTAATAGAGTAGCTGAGCTTTCGAAGGGTGTTGATAGCACGAAGGAGGCCAACCTCGATGATCTAATGTTGGTTTTGGCGAATGAAAGCGGGAATGGCCTGAGATTTTCATGCCAAATCGAAGAGTTACACGCTGTCAATACCTACATAGTTACTGTACCTACACCTATTGATCAATTTAAAGCCCCAGATCTTAGGCCTTTACTCAAGGCTTCAGAAATGCTTGGTAAAATAATAAAGGCAGGTGACCTTATTATATACGAATCGACAGTATATCCTGGCTGCACAGAAGAGGATTGCGTACCTGTTTTGGAGAAATTCTCTGGCTTAAAATTTAATCAGGATTTTTATTGCGGTTATTCACCTGAGCGGATTAATCCGGGCGATAAAGTGAATACCTTAACAAAAATTAAGAAGGTCACCTCTGGTTCCACGCCCGAAATAGCCGATTTAGTAGATCAGCTATACGGAAGCATCATTACAGCCGGAACTCATAAGGCTCCTAGCTTAAAGGTTGCAGAAGCATCAAAAGCTATAGAAAATGCTCAAAGAGATGTAAATATTTCCTTTGTAAATGAATTGGCTTTGATCTTCGATCGTATAGGTATAGACACCACCGATGTTATTGATGCTGCGGGGACTAAATGGAATTTCCTAAAATACAAACCCGGGTTAGTTGGAGGTCACTGTATTGGTGTAGACCCCTATTACCTGGCTCATAAGGCTGAATCTTTGGGTTATCATCCCCAAGTAATACTATCGGGTCGCAGGGTCAATGACAACATGGGGATGTTTGTCGCCAACAAGGTCATAAAATTAATGATTCATAAAGGGCACAGAATTCAAGGTGCTAAAGCTTTAATTCTAGGTGTCACCTTTAAGGAGGACTGTCCGGATATCCGTAATTCAAGGGTTATTGATATTTATACAGAATTGAAACAGTTTGGCCTAACTGTAGATGTCTTTGATCCATATGCAGATCCTCATGAGGTTAAACGAGAGTATAGTATTGATCTGGTTAACAATATGAAAGAGCAGTACGATGCAATCGTTTTAGCAGTATGTCATAAACAATTTTTATCGATTGATTTTAAACAGCTTAGAAATGGACATGATACTGTAATTTTCGACACTAAATCTTGTCTGGATCGTAGCGTGATTGATGCAAGGCTCTAGAATATTAACAGGGAAGCCCCCTCAGTTATCTGAATGAAGAGGGTTACAGTGCATTTAAGGCCTCTTAGCCGAATCTGAAGGGTTGGGGATCGCTAAAATTGCTTAACGTTTTCTTGAAACTTAAAGAAATAAAAAGTTAATGTATGAAAAATACCATCCAGATGGTAGACCTTAGTGGTCAATACTTAAGAATAAAAGAAGAGATTGATGCAGCTTTATTGGATGCTGTTCAAGGGACAGCCTATATTAATGGACCTCAAGTAAAGCAGTTTGCTAATAGCTTGCAGGAGTATAATAACGTTAAATCGGTGGTCACTTGTGCGAACGGAACAGATGCACTTCAAATTGCTATGATGGGCTTGGGTTTTAAGCCCGGCGACGAAGTTATTGTCCCTGCTTTTACATACATAGCAACGGTAGAGGTAATTTCCTTGCTCGGACTTGTTCCAAAATTTATTGATGTAAAAGAGGATACATTTGAGCTGGATTATTCGAAATTAGAAGACCTTATATCTAATAACACTGTAGCGATAATTACAGTTCATTTGTTTGGACAGTGCTCAAACATGGAAGCCATACTATCTGTAGCCAGGAAGCATAACATCGCTGTCATAGAGGATACAGCTCAGGCGATGGGTGCAGAATACATGTTTAAAGATGGTTCACGAGCCTTTGCCGGAACGATAGGCGATATTGGAACAACCTCTTTTTTCCCTTCAAAAAACTTGGGCTGCTTCGGAGATGGTGGTGCAATGATGACCCAGAGTGCCACACTCGGAGAACGGTTATCTATGATAGCCAATCATGGACAGCGAGAAAAATATTACCATGAAACGATTGGAATAAATTCCAGATTGGACACAATTCAGGCTGCAATTTTACAAGTTAAGATTAAATACCTGGATGAATACACCGAAGCGAGACGAGCTGTAGCTGAAAAATATGATGTAAGTTTGTCTAACATAGCAGGGCTAATTCTTCCCGAAAAGGCACAGTATTCAACTCATGTTTACAATCAATATACTTGCCGTGTTGAGAACGGACGGAGAGATGAGCTAAAGGCATATCTCCTGGAGCAAGGAATTCCCAGCATGATCTATTACCCTGTACCTGTACATCTACAAGAAGCTTATCTTTCTTATGGATATAAGGAAGGGGATTTTCCGGTATCCGAAAAACTATGCAAAGAGGTCATTTCATTTCCAATTCATACCGAAATGAAAGTTGAGGAACAAGACTTTATTATAAAAAATATAGTGCATTTTTTTACACATGGAGAATAAATATTTTGTTCACGAAACCGCCATTGTAGATCAGGGTGCCGAAATTGGCCAAGGGGTTAAAATTTGGCATTTTTCTCATATCATGGCCAACTGCAAGATTGGTGAAAAGTGTAACATTGGTCAAAATGTAGTTATTTCGCCCGGGGTAGAGCTAGGCAAAAATGTAAAGGTCCAAAACAATGTTTCGGTGTATGAGGGAGTGACATGTGATGATGATGTTTTTTTAGGGCCATCAATGGTATTTACCAACGTGATCAATCCGCGAAGTGCGATCAACAGAAGAGGACAGTTCTTAAAAACACAGGTGGGTAGGGGCGCTTCTATTGGAGCCAATGCTACAATTGTTTGCGGACACGATATCGGTGACTATGCATTTATCGGGGCGGGCGCCGTAGTCACTAAATCTATTCCATCGTATGCCCTTGTCGTTGGTAATCCTGCAAAGCAAATAGGCTGGGTTAGTGAATACGGACATCGGCTGAACTTTAGTAAGGATGGAATAGCGATTTGCCATGAAAGCGAGCAAGAGTATAAACTTAAAAATGATTCTGTAACCAGAATAAAATAAAAATGGTAACTGAGAATAAAATAAAATTTGCAGTAATCGGTTGTGGCCATATAGGAAAACGCCATGCTGAAATGATAACACGTCACCCTGATTGTGAACTTGTTGCACTTGTTGATATAAAGGAAAAGGCCCAGTTAGGTATCGAAGACTATCATGTTCCGCTTTTTAAGAACATTGATGAACTTTTAAATGCAGGGATAGACATTGACGTGGTAAACATCGCCTCACCCAATTGCTTTCATGCAGAACAGGCTTTGAAATCTTTGGAAGCAAAAAAGCACATTGTGGTAGAAAAGCCAATGGCTTTAAGTAAAAATGATGCAGAGAAGGTCATCTTTAAGGCCTTGCATGCGCATAAGCATTTGTTTGCCGTTATGCAGAACCGCTACTCCCCTCCCTCTGTTTGGATTAAAGAGTTAATAGAGTCAGAGAAGCTTGGCCAGATCTACATGGTTCAGCTTAACTGCTACTGGAATCGGGATAACAGGTATTATAAGCCCGAAAGCTGGCATGGTAAAAAAGATCTGGATGGTGGTACGTTGTTTACCCAGTTTTCGCACTTCATAGATATCATGTACTGGCTGTTTGGGGACATTGAAAATATTCATGCGAAATTCAATGATTTCAATCATAGTGATCTTACAGATTTTGAAGACAGCGGTTTTGTAAGCTTTGATTTTGTGAACGGCGGTATGGGTTGCCTCAATTTCTCCACTTCTGTGTGGAATCAGAATCTTGAGAGCTCGATGACCATTATTGCTGAGAACGGCAGTGTTAAGATTGGTGGCCAATACATGAATGAGGTAGAATATTGCCATGTGAAAGATTATATTATGCCTGAGCTTGCGCCTACAAATCCGGGCAATGATTATGGTGCCTACAAAGGTTCGGCCGCAAATCATCATTATATTATTGAAAATGTAGTAGATGTATTGCAGGGCAAAGCACCAATTACTACAAATGCTCTTGAAGGGCTTAAAGTAGTAGATATTATTGAAAGAATTTATAATGCCTCAAAATAAGCACGACAAAAGCATCGGTCTGTTTTTGATGACATATAAGGGCCTGAAAGTTCTGGAAGCCATCATTCAATCGAACTATCATACTCTTGTTTCATTCGTTTGCGTTGGTGATGATAAAAATCTTATTGAAGATTCTTCACAAGAGATAATTGAGTTGTGTGTAAGATATAATATCAAAGTTTTTAATCGTAACGACAACCTCCCGGTTAATAAGGCTAACTATCTTTTGGCCGTTTCTTGGCGATGGATGATTGAAAGTAAAGGTTTAAACTTAATCGTGTTTCATGATTCATTGCTGCCGAAATACCGAGGCTTCGCTCCGTTGGTTAATGCGCTTAAAAACGGCGAGCCTTCGATTGGCGTTACTGCGCTGTTTGCTTCAGAAAAATACGATGAAGGGCCAATAATTACCCAACAATCTATAAACATCAGTTATCCTATTAAAATCAATGAGGCGATACATTTAATTGCTTCGGCCTACCAGGCCGTGGTACTTGAAATCATCCAGACAATTGCAGATGATACACCATTGCTGTCGGAGCCCCAGAATAAAGATGACGTAACTTATAGCCTTTGGTTAAACGAAGATGATTACTTTATAGATTGGAATTGGGACGCCCTATATATCGAACGATTTATTAATGCCGTAGGATTTCCCTATGCAGGAGCCCGGACATCCTTACTTGACAGAATTATCAGAATTGATGAGGGCGTTATGCTTCCTGATGTAAAAATAGAAAACCGGGACGCGGGAAAAATTATTTGGTTTGATAATGAACGGCCTGTAATTGTTTGTGGTACAGGACTTATTAGAATTGATGACGCAATCTTTACTGATGATAATACCAGTGTATTTCCTTTAAACAAATTTAGAATAAGGTTAAAATGAAGATACCGTTTAACAAGCCGTACTTGACGGGCGAGGAGACCAAATATATTCAAGAAGCTGTTGCTTCAGGGAAAATTTCAGGAGACGGTATATTTACTAAGAAATGTCATGAGTTTTTCCAAAATCGTTATGGCTTTAAAAAGGTGCTGTTAACAACCTCGTGTACCGATGCATTAGAAATGGCGGCAATTCTTGGGAATATTTCGCCCGGAGATGAGGTGATAGCCCCTTCATACACGTTTGTTTCAACGGTTAATGCATTTGTTTTAAGAGGCGCGAAAATTATATTCTGCGATAGCGAAACTAATCACCCTAACATAGACGCTAATAAAATTGAAGCGTTAATTACCGAGAAGACTAAGGCTATCATTCCTGTGCATTACGCCGGGTTTGCTTGTGATATGCATAAAATTATGCAGTTGGCGGAAAAATATAACCTGCTGGTTATTGAAGATGCGGCACAGGCGATTGATAGTTATTACACCTATCCAAACGGTGATACAAAGCCGCTCGGCTCCATCGGTACTTTCTCGGCTTTCTCATTCCACGAGACGAAAAATATTATTAGTGGTGAAGGAGGAATGATTGCAGTAAATGATGAACGGTTTGCAGGCCGAGCAGAAATAATACGTGAAAAAGGTACTAATCGCTCTGCTTTTTTCAGAGGTGAAGTGAATAAATATGGATGGGTCGACATCGGATCTTCTTTTTTGCCCTCAGATATAATAGCTGCTTTTCTCTACGCACAAATAGAGAATTTGGAATCTATTCAGAACAAGCGTAAAGCGCTGTGGCAATACTACCGTGAGCAGCTGGTTCCATTAGAACAGGCTGGTTTATTGGAGCTGCCAAAAATACCGGCATATGCAACTAATAATGCCCATATGTTTTATATCATATTGAATGATTTGGAGATCCGTACAGGGCTAATTGATCATTTGCGAAAGCATGATGTACTGGCTGTGTTTCATTACCTTTCATTGCATAAAAGTGAATTTTATGCCAGTTCAGAAACATCATATGCAGAGTTGCCTAACTCTGACAGGTTTACCGATTGTTTGTTAAGACTGCCGTTATATTATAGCCTGGCGCTTAGCAATGTAGAATATATTTGCGATTTAATTGCAGATTATTTGAAAAGCGGGGGAGTAAAGGTTGAGGAAAAAGTAAATAATAATTGCTGAGATGCAGGCAAGTAAATCCTTAAAAATTATACATATTGGAACCTCTCACAAACATGATAGCCCATTTATATTATCAAGCGAGTATCTTTTTGAGAGAGCCTTTCCAAATCAGAACGTCTTTTTTTTGATTTCGTACGGGTCAAATGATTACAGCTACTCCGGCGACCGCTTTATGACGGGCTACAATGAAACAACTGCACAAGAAAAGTTGGCCCAAATTGTTAACGATTTTGACGTGATCGTTTTTCACGGGCTTACGCGCGTCCATACTAATCTGGCGCTGAGTTCTTCTTTGTATAAAAAAATTGTGTGGCTGTTTTGGGGAGGAGAAGTCTATAACAATCCTATACTTAACAAGGATATGCTTTTGGGCCCAGCGACTAAACAGTTGTTAGCTCTTAATAATAATTTCTGGATATCGAAAGGAATTAAATATTTAATCCGGAAGTATATTTACCCTTCGTCATTGCTTCGCGATATAGCTGAAGTAGCTACGAACATTAAATATGTAGGGGTTCCGTATGAAGAGGATTTTGCCAGTCTAAAATCGAAAAAAGCCATTCATCCTGATTGTAAACCATTTATATACAGTTATTATCCACCCGAACATGTGTTTAAAAACTCAGAGGAATTTCCCGCATTAGGTGATAATATTCTTTTGGGTAATTCTGCAACACAAGAAAATAACCACGCCGAAATTTTTGAAATTTTAAGAACGATTGATATCAAGCCAGCTAAAGTGCTAACGATATTAAGCTACGGTGATCTTGAGTATAGGGACAAGATAATAAATCTAGGCTGCCAGATGTTCGCTGAAGACTTCATGCCTATTACAGACTTCATGCCCTTGGAGGAATATAACAAATTGTTAAACACTTGTAGTGTTGCAATAATGAACCATTACCGGCAACAGGCGGTTGGCAATATTTTAAGTTTACTATGGATTGGTGCTAAGGTCTTTTTAAGTGATAGGAATACAATGTTTCATTTCCTTAAAAGAATCGGATGCTATATCTATTCGGTTGATGAAATAGGGGCAGGCAAGGAAGCAGTAAGTCGGCTTACCCAAGCTCAGGTATTAGAGAATCGACGGATTCTAAAAGATCGACTCTCCACAACAAGGCTCAGTAACAGCTTAAGGGAGTTTTTTAGTAATTTTGGAGAGCAATAGCGATGCTGAAGAAGTTTTTTAAATTCTCTTTGGGTGGGATTACTGCGGCAGCTATCACTTTTGCATCAACACCTATCATAAGTAACTTAGTTTCGCCAGCCGATTTTGGCAAATCTGGTTTCATCATACTATGCTACAGTTTTATGTTGCAAGTGATTCTTTTAGGCCTTGATCAGAGTTATGTACGGGAGTACTATAATTCGCCTGAAGAAAGCCGTCCGGCCTTATTAAAGCGGTCAGCCATTATTCCAATCATTATAAGTGCTTTATTAATACCGCCATTATTATTCTTCTATCAACCTATTAGTTACTATCTCGTTGGCGAAGAGAGAAAAGACGTGGTTGTTTTGCTAGGTGCGTTATCATTTGCCGCTACTTTAGAACGTTTTGCATCATTAAAGATTAGAATGGCGCAGAACGGGGTAGCATTTTCGATAGTAAAAGTAACTAACTCAATTGTAAACGTTGCTGTTACAATTGTTTATGCAAAGTATGTAAAAGCTGATTTGCTCAGTATATTAATAGGATGTCTATCAGGATTAGTAGTATCAACTATAGTTGCAAGTTGCATTGTTACAACAAAAAAGCATGAAGCAAAATTAGTTGTCAATTCTCCCATATCTATTATAGCGCTTATTAAATATGGTTTGCCATTTATACCGGCATTTATAGTAGGTTGGTTATTCGAGGCAATTGATCGGGTAGCAATAAAACAGTATGCAGATTTTAGTCAGCTAGGTTTATATACTGCAGCTATGAAGATTGTAGCAGTACTTACATTGTTACAAACAACATTTTCTAATTTTTGGGTACCAGTAGCCTTAGAAGCTTTTGAAAAAGGAACAAATGATACAAAATTATTACTAAGTCGCTGGTTTCAATGCCTCAGCGCACTATTTTTCTTAGGAGGCTTAATTTTAATTGCATCTAATCAGCTGTTAATTAAGTTATTTGCTTCAGATTACTCAGATGCTGCAGCTATTATACCTTTTTTAGTGTTTATACCACTTATAAATACACTATCAGAGATAACTGTTGGCGGAATTAATTTTACGAAGAAAACATATTTGCATATCATTATTTCTATAATAAGTGCAGTAGTAAGTATAGGTATAACAATCCCATTAGTATCGGCATTTGGTGCTAAAGGCGCAGCGCTATCAGCCGCCTGTTCGTATTTGCTATTTTTTAGTTTACGAACATATTTTTCATATCGCCTTTTTCCTGTTGATTTTAAGATAAGTAAATTTGCATCCGGTTGTACGGTGTTATTTATATCAGCTACAGCGAACACTTTTTACTCCAATAATGCAGCATCAACAATAGTAACGTATGTATCAATTATCTTGATTTGTATCTTCAACCGCAATGATTTTAAGTATATGATAGACCAGGTTAAAATATTAACTAGAGGGAATATATTAAACTGTTCGCCTGATTCAAATAATAATTGATATGAAGATTTGTACTATAGTAGGAGCTCGTCCGCAATTTGTCAAGGCCGCAGTAGTATCTAGGGCCATTTTGGAAACAGATGGCGTCATAGAAGTATTGATACACACTGGTCAACATTTTGATGCCAACATGTCTGATGTTTTTTTCACAGAACTTGATATACCCAAACCTGATTATAACTTAAAAATCGGCGGTGGTACTCATGGACAGAATACAGGTCGTATGATTGAAGGTATTGAGAAAGTGCTGATAGATGAAGAACCTGATTATGTACTGGTTTATGGTGATACAGACTCTACGCTTGCGGGCGCTTTAGCAGCTGCAAAACTACATATACCAATAGCTCACGTTGAGGCGGGTTTGCGGTCTTTTAACCGCAGAATGCCCGAAGAAATAAATCGGGTATTAACAGATCATGCTGCTACCCTATTATTTGCACCTACCGATACTGCCGTTGAAAATTTAGTTAGTGAAGGTATTGCAGCTGAAAAAATAAGTCAGGTGGGCGACGTAATGTTTGATGCTACGCTGTATTATGGTAAAAAAACTCGCCGTCCGGAACTTTCAGGTATTAAGGATACCTTTATAATGTGCACTGTACATCGTGCAGAAAACACGAATGATCAGCAAAAGCTGCGTGAAATCGTAGGTGCATTAAATCAAATTGCCGAAACTACGCAAGTGGTTTTACCTATTCACCCTAGAACGGCAGGCATCATCAATAAAATGGGTGATGTAAAGCTGAGTGATAATGTTATGGTAATTGAACCCGTTGGATTTTTGGAAATGCATTGGTTGCTTCAAAATTGCGCAATGGTAATGACGGATAGTGGCGGTGTACAAAAAGAGGCTTTCTTTCACGGGAAGGCATGTGTTACACTTCGAGATGAAACCGAGTGGATAGAACTGGTTCACTCTGGCGTAAATAAATTGGCTGCTCCTGGTAGCGCCTATATTCCTGATGTTGTGGCAGAAATGACCAAATTAAAAATCAATCCTTCGTTAAATCTTTACGGAGATGGAAATGCAGGGAAAAAAATAGTAAAGATTATCAAGAACAGGGGGATATAGATTTAATATGGAAAATGTTGTAGTTCATATACCTAACCTATCGCTTGGTAATACGCAATCAGTTGTTAATATGATCAACCGCGTGGGAGGCGAGGTGATTATTGCTAAAACACCTGAAGAATTATCTTTGGCAAAAAAGATTATATTGCCGGGTGTTGGGGCTTTTGATGTGGGCATGAATGAACTTAGGGAACATGGATGGATAGATGTGCTTAATAAGCTGGTGCTTGACAAAAAAGTACCGATATTAGGCATTTGCCTGGGCATGCAATTTTTTTTCGAGGGGAGCGAAGAAGGCGTTCTACCTGGGTTGGGATGGATATCCGGCCGGCTGAAACGTTTTGTAAGCACCCAGGAAAATGGGATAAAAATCCCGCACATGGGCTGGAATGCTGTACATGTATATCGGCCCGACAGTATTATCCCCACCATGGAAGAGGAATTAAGATATTATTTTGTACATTCATATTACGCTATATGTGGAGATACCACTGATTTGGTAGCTACTGCCCATCATGGATCTGATGTTACCGCAGCAGTGCAACGCAATAACATATATGGTGTACAATTCCATCCCGAAAAGAGCCACACTTTTGGAATGGCCTTATTAAAAAACTTTTTATCTGTTAAATGCTGAAACACCGAGTAATTCCTGCGTTGCTTTTGAAGAATGGCGGACTTTATAAAACCTTAAAGTTCGACAAACCCAAGTATGTAGGCGATCCGATCAATGCTATCCGTATCTTCAACACCAAACAGGTTGATGAGTTGATGGTAATTGATATAGATGCCAGCAAATCACAAAAAGAACCCAATTACTCACTGATTGAACAGTTTGCAGGGGAGTGCTTTATGCCGTTATGTTACGGAGGTGGAATTAAGACTGTTGAACAGGCATCAAGAATTTTTAAACTCGGCGTAGAAAAAGTGTGCCTGCAAACCGCAGTACTTGATAACACCAAACTGATAAAAGACCTTGCAGACAGATTTGGAAGCCAAAGCGTAGTGGTTTCAGTCGACGTAAAAAAGGATTGGCTGCAGCGGCCTAAACTATATAAAGCAAGTACGGCTCAAACTCTTTCAAAAAATTGGTTGACTTATATTAAAGAAGCTGTTGATGCAGGCGCAGGTGAAATTCTATTAAATGCTGTTGACCGCGACGGTACATTGCAGGGCGCGGATTTAAACTTCATCAGCCAGGCGAGTGCCGAAATATCAACCCCTTTAATTGCTTTGGGCGGCATAGGCAGCTTAAAGGATATTAAAGATGCAATTGATTCTGGTGCCAGCGCAGTAGCAGCTGGTGCTTTTTTCGTATTTCATGGCCCTCACAGAGCTGTGTTGATTACTTATCCTGAATACAAAGAGTTAGAAAAATTATTAAAATATTAATATGGCGACTTTAGACCAAATTTGCACCCGTTGCGTAATGGATACCACAGATCCGACTATTGTATTCGATGAGAATGGAGTTTGCAATCATTGCCACACTCATGATGAGGAGATGAGGAGGAAAGTGGTTCAGGGAGCCGCTGGCGAAAAAAAGCTTGCCGAAATTGTAAGCAGAATAAAACAGCAGAATAAAAACAATAAGTACGATTGTGTAATAGGAGTTAGTGGAGGAGTTGACAGTACGTTTGTTGCTTACAAGGTAAAACAACTTGGGTTAAGGCCGCTGGCTGTACATCTAGACAATGGATGGGACTCAGAGCTTGCTATTAAAAATGTGGAAAATATATGCCGGAAGCTGGATATTGATCTTCATACGATTGTGCTGGATTGGAACGAATTTCGTGATTTACAACTCGCTTTCCTTAGGGCCTCTACCCCCGACTCAGAAATCCCAAGTGATCACGCCATTGTTGTTTCCATGCTCGACACAGCTAAAATGATAGGTGTTAACCATATTCTTACCGGATATAATGTCAGGACGGAAACTCACCTGCCTGCTGAATGGTCACAAGGGCATTTTGACTGGGGCTACATCAAAAACGTTCAAAAGAAATTTGGTACTGTTACGCTAAAAACGTTCCCACATCTTACCTTGTTTAATTTTCTGTTTCCACCTTACGGTAAAAAATTCATTAACATTCTAAATTACATAGAGTATTCGAAGAAGGATGCTATGCCGATACTGGAAAAAGAAATCGGGTGGCGTTACTATGGGGGGAAGCACTACGAGTCAATCTATACCCGTTGGTTCCAAGGGTATTGGTTACCAACCAAGTTTGGATACGACAAACGCAAATCCCACCTGTCAAGCCTAATCTGTGCTGGAGAAATAACCCGGGATGAGGGGCTTGAAGAGCTAAAAGAGGATACATATCCGCCCGAATTGCAGAAAGAAGATACCGCTTATGTTCTGAAAAAATTTGATTTGACAAAGGAACAGCTGGATGCTATCCTGTATGCACCTAAAAAATCTTACTGGGATTACAAACCTTACGGGCGTATCTATAGAACTGGCTTATTTAAGGCACTTAGAAAGTTATACCGCGCTATAAAGAAATAAACTACCTGCATGAAAAAAGTCATAATGCTGGCGACGTACTTTCCTCCGGCAGGTGGTATCAGCACTTTTCGTATTACCAAATTTGTAAAGTTTCTGCCCCAATTTAACTGGCAGCCCGTTGTGCTTAGCGTCAATGAAGAGTCGTACCGCGAATGCGATTTTTTAATAGACGAAACATTACTTAAAGATGTTGCCGATGATTTGATTATCTACCGAACCGGTATAGCAAAGGAGCCCACTTTTTTAAAGAGCCTGCGGAAGGGCTTACCTACCCGTTGGCTTAAACCTCTTTTTGCTATCGTTGGCGAGATTATTAAAAGGGAAAAGCCAGCTTTGCTATTTGCCACCGGCGATCCGTTTTTCCCTTTATTAGTTGCGCCTTTTGCTAAGCGTCGTTATGGGATTGATTATATTATCGATCTGCGCGACCCTTGGAAATTAGCGGTAATTGATAACCCAATTAAAGGTATAAAGGGAAAAATATTTCAACCGCTTAATAACCTTCTTGAGCCCCGGGTACTAAAAAAAGCATCCAAAATTATTGTAGTGTCAGAGAAAATGGCCAAAGATTACAGACAGGCATACCCGGAACGCAATCCGGAGGACTTTGTAGTGATTCCTAATGGTTACGACCCTGACGATTATGATTCTACCAGTCCGGCCTTATTTGAGGATTTTACGGTTACTTATGCAGGTAAGTTCTTGTCAGGAAAATCGTTTCGTAACCCCGCCCCTTTTTTACAGGCGATGAAAATACTGCGCCAAAAAGGAATAAAGGTTATCTTCAGATATGTGGGCCCGGTTAATCCGGAGGTAGATGAGCTTGTGGCTCAAAACGGCATGAGTGATCAGTTTCAATCAACAGGTTATCTTTCTTATCAGGATACAATTGCCAATATGAAGGGCTCAGACTTGCTGCTGCTGATTGGCAGCGGACAGGAAACTGAACAGACCGGTAAAATCTTTGATTATTTGGGCTGCAGGCGACCTATTTTGGCGTTAGCCGGTGAAAAAGGTGGTATAGCTGATGTGGTTAAAGGAATTGAAGAGATTACATTGATTGCTAACAAAGATCCTCAGTCGATTGCTAATGAAGTTGAAGAGTTTTATAACAAACAGAGTAGACAACCTGTTGAAAGAACTAATATTGACAGATTTTCACGGTCGAGTCTTACAGGGGAGTTAGTAAAAGTATTTGATTCAGTGCTGCAGAAGCAATAATAGCCATATCTCCAATAGTTGTAAACTATGTTAAAAGCCGCGAAAAAAATATATTACCTGTTTATTTCAATTTTGGCACTACCTGCTTCCTTACTGTTTATTATTGCAGGGAAGATGGCAATATTTTGCGGAGCTTTTTCAGAAGTGTCAATCATGGCCTCAAGAATCCCCTTCGACTATGGGGTTAGAGTTCGTTATTTTTATTACAAGTTTACATTAAAGAGTCTTGGCCGTAATGTTAAATTTAAGTACGGTACATTTTGCCAGTACCCTACTGCAGTAATTGGTAACAGAGTGTTATTTGGTTACCATAATGCAATTGGAGAGGTTATTATTGGTGACGATGTAATAGTGGGAGGCTTTGTAAATTTTGTAAGCGGCACAAAGCAACATTCGTTTGAGGACGATAGCCAACCCATCAGCACGCAGAAGTCGGCTGGAAGAGCGACAATCAATATAGGCTCGGATGTGTGGATAGGCAGCAATGCAGTTGTAGCGGCAGATGTGGGCTCAAGATGCGTAATTGCAACTGGCAGTATTTTGGTGCGCCCTGCGGAGAGCCGCAGCGTTTATGGCGGTAACCCTGCAAAGCTGATTAAGACAATCTAAAAAATAAAAGATGTTTTTTCGCTTCATTTTAGTTAATGTTTTTTCGTTTATAAAACGATTTTTTGCATTTAATCCAACGCTTTATAGCGCTATAGTTTTTATACCGTTGTTTACGGTATTAAGTCCGGTTTTATCGAAAAAGTCTTTGCTTTTCGTTGTTATTTTTTCCTTCATCCTGTTTATAACCGGTAATATATCTTCTTATGGAAACTTCATAATGTATTTCTTGCTGCTGCTTGCTATACCAATGTTTAGAAGAGTAATCTTCGAAAATCTGCTTTCAAGGTCGTTTTGGTTCTTTGTAGCAGTATGTCTCTATGGACTCACACAAAAAGCTTTTGGTTATTCGCCTATAGAACAAAGATGGATACAATCGGGACTTAGTTTTGCTAGTGAACGAGAATTTCTCACAGATGACATCAGGCCCTTTTCCACCTTTGCAAGTATGCCTGAATTTACCTTGTTTATTGCTATTTATATATTTTTCTTTACGATTGAAAAAAGATACTTTTTGCTCTTTTTTTCTTTAGTAATGCTATACATTGCAGGCTCTCGGGGAGTGTTTGTATCAACATTGGTATCATACTTCTTCACTTTTATATGGAAGAAATATAGTGGCGGATATCTTTTTCTCTCGTTTTTGGCCTCGTGTACACTATTTCTATTTTTGGTTTTTGTCTTTCCTGTTCTTTTCTCTTCCGCTGAAACAAGCTCCCGGATGCTCGCCTACGGAACTTTTAACGGGCGAGTCGAGCTATTAAGCCGGGTTTTAGAGAGTAGTTCGTTTTCGGATCTAATCACCGGCCTCAACTTATCTAAACTGGATTTAGAAAGTACGTTTGACAATCTGTATTTTATGCTAATCGCCCATTTTGGAATTTTGGGAGGATTATGTTTCCTGTTTTTCTTTTTAAAACAAAAGATAGACAGGAAGAACTTCTACTTTTTCTCTATTTTTCTGGGATACGGGTTCTATGCTGATATGTTATTCAGTTACTATTTGATGTTCTTGTTCTTCTTTGCGATCTATTCGCAGAGTTATTTAGTGAAGGGGCAAAAGACACCGTCCGACACACTCAATTTAACGAATGATAATTTACTTAATAAGGGTTTATGTTGATTAAGATGAAAAGGATTCTAGTGCTTGGCCAAACGCCTCCTCCTTATGGTGGACAGGCTTTGATGCTTCAGACCCTTTTAGAAGGTGAGTATAAGAATGCACAGTTATTTCATGTAAGGCTAGACTTCTCGAGAGATTTTGATGACATGGGTAGTTTTAAGCTGTATAAATTTTGGGGTCTTTTCAAAGCTATTATTCAGACGATATTCTATCGGTATTATAAGAATGCTGATATTTTATATTATGGACCCGCGGGACCAAATAAACTGGGGATGTATCGGGATATGATCTTGCTTGCACCCGTACGCCTATTTTTCAGAAAGACCATACTTCACACGCATGCGGGTGGATCATCCAGGTTATATCACAATTTGAATGCATTAGCAAAATTTTTTTATCGGATTGTATTCTTTAGGCCGGATATTTTGATCACATTAACTGATTTTAGCCATGGGGATGACGTAGTCTTACAGCCCAAAGCTGTTTTTGTGGTGCCAAATGGGATTAAAGATGAGTACCCCATTTATAAACCTGGATTTGGGAAGGAGGATGACGGCAAAATTAATCTACTTTACGTGGGAGCCATGTACCAAGAAAGAGGAATTGCTGAGCTTATTTATTCTGTGGATATATTAAGAAAGCGTGAAATTGATGTAAGACTTCGAATGATGGGGATATTCATCTCGAGCGACTTTGAAGCTGAGATAGGAGCTTTAATCAATATATTAGGATTGGAGCAACATGTCGAGTTTTTAGGAACTAAGGTAGGTGAAGAAAAATGGAATGTGTTTATGGACTCAGATATATTTTGTTTTCCCACCTATGTGCCTTCAGAGACATTCGGGTTGGTTCTGGCCGAAGCAATGCAGTTCGAAATACCGGTTGTGGCCACGCGCTGGAACGGTATACCACTTGTTTTTGAAGATGGAAAGGATGGGCTTTTGGTAGATATAAAAGACGCCAACGATTTGGCAAATAAAGTCGAGCAATTGGCTCTTAATGAGAAGGATAGAATTGAAATGGGCCGAAATGGAAGAAAAAAATATTTAGCAAGGTATTCAATAGATACTTTCAGAGGTAATATGGATTTAGTATTTAGTCAAGTATAGAGGATATGAAATTATTAATAACAGGAGGGTCAGGGTTTATCGGCTCAAATTTTGTGGACTTGCTGATTTTAAATAATATCACTGAGTTTATTAATGTGGACAAGCAACGGCCGCTAAACAGTCAACACAATGAGTATTGGAGATTATGTGATATTTTAGAGAAAGATAAGCTAAGAGAAATATTCGACCAGTATGCTCCTACCCATGTATTACACTTGGCAGCAAGAACCGACACCGCTAGCGACAAGTTGGAAGATTATTTTGAAAATACCGAAGGAACGGCTAATTTAATTAATGCAATTGAGAGCCAGCCTTCTGTGAAGCTAACAATCATTGCATCTACGCAATATGTATATAAGTCAAAGGAATGTCCCTTACCTGTAGCTGAGGACCAGTATATTCCACATACTGCTTATGGCGTTAGCAAGAAATTGACCGAGGAAGCAACCAGAAATTCATCGATGCAGAGCGCGTGGACAATCATTCGCCCAACAAATGTATGGGGACCATGGAACATACGATATCCGAACGAGTTCTTAAAGATTATTGATAAGGGGTTATATTTTCATCCAGGTAAATGCAACCCAATAAAGTCTTATGCTTATGTAAAAAATGTTGCACATCAGATTTGGGGAATATTACAATCTCCTATACGTGCAGTAGATAGACAGGTATACTACGTCGGCGATCCTCCTATGGAGTCACTAACCTGGGTGAACTCTTTTTCTAAAGAGCTAACAGGAGAAGAAGTTAAGTCTTTTCCTGTATCCCTAATGCGAATTGCATCCTATATTGGAGACTATATAAAGAAACTCAATGTTCCATTTCCATTGCACACGGTAAGATTTAATAATATGTTGGATGATTATGATACTCCAATGAAAAAAACTATTGATACCTTTGGTCTGTCCCATCCTGTTTTAGAAGAGAATGTAAAAGAAACCATTCATTGGATAAAAAATGACGGAAAGCCTTTTTTCGAATACTGGAAGAATAAATATTGATTTAATGCAGAAATATTTTAACATTTTTCTCGAGTTCAATCATGAGGTGCTGAAGTGCAAAATTGAGGAAGCAATAAAGAGCGAGGGTAAAGGATATGTTTGTGTTGTTGATGCCAATGTTTTAACTGTTGCCCAAAAGGATGAAAAGTTTCTTAATGTAATCAATGGTTCATTGGTTAACACGTGTGATGGAAGTTCAATTGCGATGCTAGCAAGTGTATTGCATCAAAAACAATTTCGGGCGCTAAATGGGCCTGAGCTTTTTGCTTATTATATAGAACAACAATTTTCGCAGTTATTGTTGGGAAGTAACGAGGCAACATTAAACTTAGTCATGGACATTTTAAAAAGCAAAGGCATTGATAAGTCCCATCTTTCTATTCTTCCTTTGCCTTTTAATTCTGCAGAGGACTTTAATTATTTAGATATTGCGGCAAAGATTAATGAACTAAAGCCCCAAATTATTTGGGTTTCGCTGGGAGCGCCAAAACAAGAACTTTTTATGGCTACTTTATTGCCCCATATTAAAAGTGGTGTTATGTTTGGGATTGGTGCTGCGTTTAATTTTTATATAGGAACCATTGCTTTACCTAATGCTAAAGTCGGAGCACTTAAGTTTATATGGGTCAGTAGAATTTTTAGTGAACCTATGAAACAACTCCCAAGAATTCTACATTACCTTAAAATTCTTCCAAGACTATACTGGCAAGAAAAAGGAAAGCTCAAGCACTCACAACTTAAGAAATAGGACATTTGAAAATATTAATTACAGGCTACAATGGCTTTGTAGGCTCAAATCTTACAAAAATACTTAGTTTACATCAGTTGTTTTTTGTGGATAGGGTAGGAATGAAAACTGAGATGCTTCATTTTAATTGGGATAATTTACAAGATTGCGTCAACATTGATTGCATAATCCATTTAGCGGGTAAAGCTCATGATACGAAAAATGTTTCCTCAGAATCAGAGTATTTTGAAGTTAATTTAGGTTTAACGCAATCTATCTTCGATTATTTTTTAAAATCCAGTGCATCTAAGTTTATCTTTTTAAGTTCTGTTAAGTCGGTGGTTGATTCTGTTACTGGTGTATTAACTGAAGAGTCAATTGGTGAACCTCGAACACCTTATGGTAAATCTAAAATTAAGGCGGAGAATTACATCCTACGAGATCCATTGCCAAAAAATAAGAAGATATATATTCTCCGTCCTTGCATGATACATGGAGCGGGTAATAAGGGGAATCTTAATCTCTTATATAATGTTGTTTCAAAAGGAATCCCATACCCTTTGGCCTCTTTTTCAAACAAACGTTCTTTTTTGAGCGTGGAAAATCTTTGCTTTATCATAAAAGAAATTCTCGAAAGAGAGGATATCCCATCAGGAATTTATAATGTCGCAGATGATGAGCCGCTTTCAACAAATGAAGTGGTAACGTTATTGGCGAAGGCTCAAAACAGATCTCCACGTTTATTAAATATTCCTCAGAATATGATCAGGATAGTTGCTAAAATCGGAGATAAACTGCGTTTACCTCTAAACACAGAACGCCTTCAAAAGCTTACAGAAAATTTTGTGGTAAGTAATGACAAAATTAAGTCGGTATTAAAAAAGGAATTACCTTTGTCCGCTCGGGAAGGAATTTTAAAGACCGCCCGCTCTTTTAAAAATGCCTGAACTACTTATCTATTTAATTATCTTAATTTCCCTGTTCTTCCTGGAATTGGTTTATTTCCGTATTGCCTTCCAGTATAAAATCATAGACAAGCCTAATGACCGCAGTTCACACAAGAAGATTACTATCCGCGGAGGTGGGATAATTTTCAGTATTGCTGCGCTATTATGGTTCTTTTACTCGGGTTTTTCCTATCCTTATTTCCTTTCGGGCCTGCTGCTTATCGCTTTCATAAGCTTTTTGGATGATCTGCATACGCTGAAAAGTGGGTTGCGGTCGTTTGTTCATATTGTGGCGGTGAGTTTGTTGTTGTATCAGCTAGGTTTGAATATGGCCTGGTACTGGCTACCGGTGATCTTGATTTTGATTGTAGGAACTATTAATGCCTATAATTTTATGGATGGGATTAATGGAATTACAGGAGGGTATAGTTTGATACTGCTAAGTACTTTGTTATACATCAACCGCTATGTGGAGGCCTTTACTTCAGAAAGTCTGTTAATCATTAGTATTCTTTCCTTGCTTGTTTTCAACTTTTTTAATTTCCGGAAGAAAGCGAAATGCTTTGCGGGTGATGTAGGGAGTGTGAGTATTGCCTTTATTATTTGCTTTTTACTGATTCAATTGATTATGCAAACGGAGAATTTGCTGTTTATCGGATTGCTCTTAGTTTATGGTCTGGATGCAGTGACTACTATAGGATTTCGATTGATCAGGAAGGAGAATATTTTCGAGGCGCACCGCACGCATTTTTACCAGTATTTGGCTAATGAAAGGAAATGGCCGCATTTATGGGTGTCGGGGATGTATGCAGGGGGGCAATTGATTGTTAATGGTTTGGTGATAGTGGGGTATAAGTATATTGGAGGGTTTGAGAAGACGCTCTTGTTTTTGCTGGTGAGTTTGAGTATTATCGGAATGGCGTTTGTTTTTTTGAGGGTGAGATTTGAAGGGAAGGAAAGGTTGTTTGGAAGGGGTAGTGGGGGTTCTGGTTTGGAGAGGGTAGGGTGAGGATTTCGCACCGGTCACGGGGCCTCGTAATTATTAACTTTAGTTGTCGGCCTCCCAAATAATTGCAGATCTATTCGGCAATCGTAAAGCCTTTTTGGTGGTAGGGTTACCTGATTTTGATACTTATGGTATGAATGGGTTTTTTGTTTTGCCCTCATTGCCGGGCAGGCTAGTAACTTTTGTCTTGAAACAAAAGTCACCAAAAGTTCAAGACGACAACGATCCTTCGGCGCTCAAGGGCGAGCACCCGGCTCGGCGTTCTCGTCGGGCTTACGCTTTTTCCGGGGTTATTGGGGTTTCGTGGTAATTGAGGAGCTCGATGGGGTTGGTGCATTTGGTGGGATAAGAAAATGGTTAGTTAGGTATTTTGGTTGATAATTATGGCATGAATGGGTTTTTTGTTTGCCCTCATTGCCGGGCAGGCTAGTTGTTATTGATGATTTTTATTGTTTTTTAAAGGTCTCAATGCTTGCTGCGCAGGTTGTCTTGAAACAAAAAAAGCAATGCCAAGCTCTTGCGAGACCATGAACTCCATTAAAAAATAAAATAAAACTTGTGAATAACATCAAGACGACAACGATCCTTCGGCGCTCAGGGCGAGCACCCGGCTCGGCGTTCTCGTCGGGCTTACGCTTCTTCCGGGGTTATTTGGGTTTCGTGGTAATTGAGGAGCTCGATGAGGTTGGTGCATTTGGTGGGATAAGAAAATGGTTAGTTAGGTATTTTGGTTGATAA
>CBFGOI010000064.1:0-25884 GCA_965650335.1 uncultured Pedobacter sp.
ATTGAGCTTAATGTTCCCGAATCTTTGTAGCGAATTTTTGTAATTGCTTCCATTGGTTCGGTAATGTTTTCGTACTTAATCAGGTTTAATCCTCTGACAAGGGCGGTGGAGCGTTCTAATTCATCGGCTGTACCCAGAACAACGGTATTTATTGCCGGCATAATTTCGGTTACAAACATCGGGTGACCTAGAGCTATACCCAGGCCTTTTCGTTGGCCTATAGTATAAAAGGGATAACCTTTATGCTGTCCTACAACGGTGCCGTCCGTTAATATAAAGTTTCCTGGACCTACGCGTTCGTCCAGATCTTCTACCCGGTTTCTTAAAAATGCTCTGTAATCATTATCGGGAACGAAGCATATTTCATAGCTTTCACTTTTTTTAGCGAGTTCGGCCTGTCCCATATCTAAAGCCATTTGTCTTATTTCCGCTTTCGCGAAACTGCCCAAAGGAAACTTAGTTCGTGCAAGATTCTCTTGTGATACACCCCAAAGAACATAGGACTGGTCTTTGTTTTCATCTTTACCCTTAGAGATCACATATCGACCATTGTCGTGTTGACGAATATTTGCATAATGGCCGGTAGCGATAAATTCGCAATCGAGTTTATTCGCACGTTTCAAAAGCGCATCCCATTTGATGTGAGTGTTGCACAAAACGCAGGGGTTGGGGGTGCGACCCGCAAGATATTCATCCACGAAGTTATCGATTACGAAATCACCGAACTCACTCCGGATGTCGAGAATGTAGTGGGGAAAGCCGTAACCAACAGCAAGGGCACGGGCGTCGTTTATGGAATCGAGACTACAGCATCCGGTTTCTTTTGAAGAGCTTCCCGATGAAGCATAGTCCCATGTTTTCATGGTTAAACCAATAACCTCATACCCCTGCTCATGTAGCATGACCGCGGCCACGGAGCTGTCAACTCCACCACTCATTGCAACTAAAATTCTTCCGTGCTTGCTCATCTTTAAAGGGAACAAAGATAGGCTTAATTTGAGAAAGTATGGAGTCTAAAGGGTCAGAAACTTGTAATAATGGAGGGTCAAAAGACGATATTCTTGGATTAACTTTAAGTTAAGGTGTCTTGTTAATCAGTTGATTATATCTGTTTGTATGAATTTATAATTTATGTGGTTGGGTTATATACATTTAAGCTTAAATCGACCTATGCTGAAGTTCTAATAAGGATCTTTCTCAGGCCCTAGGCTTCAAACTCAAAGTCTGTAGGTCGCAGAATGGTCATCCATATTTGTTAGAGATATCTCATGGATGTTATCCTTTTTAAACTGATAAGCAGATTATCCATGGCAGGATTTGGGTCTTGCTCATACATTTGTTGAGAAAACAGCTCTGCAGACTACGACAGGGAAGTTAGAACGAGATTAACCCACCGTACAATCAAATCAAACTAAGCTTTAAGGCGCAGCTTCCTTAAATAATTGGTTAGAAGATCTCTGATATACTTTCACCTTACCTTTTATAAATTATTTTACTACACAACATTTATAATGATTGATTTATCCAGTATGGATCGGATAAATACACTAAGTGTGTATATATACTGATAGTTTATATGTTTTGAATTAATTGCTTATTAATAAAACTATTATATTAACATATCGTCAATGTAACATATGTAACCATCTCTTGGATTTGCTGAGCAGACCTTTGTATTCATAATAAAATTTAACAATATATATGGAAATACTAGGCTTGGCATTGGCGGCAGTTGTAGGTGTCTCATTAGGTTTAATAGGGAGCGGAGGTTCTATCTTAACAGTGCCGATTCTGGTGTATGTAATGTCAATTGATCCTGTATTAGCTACCGCATATTCTCTTTTTATCGTCGGCACAACGTCTTTAGTTGGAGGCATTCAAAGCGCTTTACATAAGAAAGTTGACTTTAAAACGGTGTTAATTTTCGGCCTGCCATCTATCGCGGCGGTATATGCTACCCGTTTGTGGCTGGTTCCGCTAATACCCGAGGAATTATTCTCGATCGGGCCCTTGCTTATTACCAAGTCTATTGCTTTAATGCTATTATTTGCTCTCGTGATGATTCTTGCCGCTGTGAGTATGATCAGGCCCCAAAAGAAGAATACAACAGATGAAGATACACCCATGCATTACAATTACGCGCTGATATTGGCGGAAGGTGCACTAGTAGGTATTCTGACAGGATTAGTAGGTGCCGGCGGTGGATTCCTTATCATTCCGGCTCTTGTATTACTTGCCCGGATGCCGATGAAACTGGCCGTTGGAACTTCTCTGTTGATCATCGCCGTAAAATCGCTCATCGGCTTTATCGGAGACTTACAGGGTAGTCAGGTTATCGACTGGCGCCTTCTGGGCGGATTTACCATTTTTGCCGTGTTCGGTATATTCATAGGTGTTCTACTGTCAAAAAAAGTACCCGGCGACAAGCTAAAATCATACTTCGGGTGGTTTGTCTTTATAATGGGAGTTTACATCATCATAAAAGAATTGTTCTTTCCTTCAATGCTGATACATTAAACTTCATTTTTTATCCGCATTATTTAAACTCGACGGGGGTTAAAAGCAACTAATGTTACCGTCTTCAGATTCGAATCAACGCATTTTTGTAAGTCAATTAGATAAAGAAATTAATTATGTTTTTTCAACACATTTATGATAAGAGCCTAGCACAGGCAAGTTATTTTATCGGTTGTCAAAAAGCCGGCGTAGCGGCAGTTATAGATGCCAAACGCGACGTGGATACCTATCTTGAAATAGCAAAGGCTAACAACATGAAGATTACCCATATCATGGAAACACACATTCATGCCGATTTCCTTGCGGGATCAAGAGAGCTGGCCAAACTTACCGGCGCCGACTTATATCTTTCTGATGAAGGAGGTGCAGACTGGCAATATGAGTTTCCGCATGTGGGTCTTAAGGATGGCGATAAAATCACCTTAGGCAACCTGACATTCGATGTTTTACATACTCCCGGCCATACACCAGAGAGTATCAGTTTTCTATTAACCGATAATCCGGCTGTAGACAAACCGGTAATGTTGTTTACCGGCGACTTTGTATTTGTGGGTGATCGCCCGGACCTGCTGGAAAAGGCCGCAGGCTTAATCGGAACCAAAGAGACAGGTGCCAAACAAATGTATCAGTCCATTAAAAAGTTCAGCGCCCTGCCGGATTATATCCAGGTTTGGCCAGGACATGGTGCTGGTTCTGCCTGCGGTAAAGCATTGGGCTCTGTACCAGGTACTACTGTTGGTTATGAGAAGTTGAGAAACTGGGCATTTCAGTTTGCAGATAATGAGAGGGCTTTTGTTGATTATCTATTGGAAGATCAGCCGGAGCCGCCGAAGTATTTTGCCATGATGAAAAAGCTGAATAAAACAAGTCGTCCGCTATTAACCGAAGTTCCGCAGCTTAAAAAGCTTTCTGCCGCACAGCTCAGACACAATATGGCCCAAGGAATGAAGTTTCTTGATGCCAGACCTAAGGCCGCATTTGCAGAAGGTTTTATTCCGGGTAGTATCAATATACAAGGCAATAACTCTTTTGCTACATGGGCTGGATGGTTTTTAAACTACGATGAGCCATTTATGCTTTTAGCCGACGAAAATCAGTTGGATGACCTTACCCGCAAGCTAATGCGAATTGGACTGGATAGGGTTGAGGGGTATATTTCGACTACCGCCGAATGGACACAGTCAGGTGGAACTTTGCAAAAGGCCAATGTTATTTCTATTGAAGAAACGAAACGTATGATTCAGAATAACGGGGTGCAGGTGATTGATTTAAGAGGTGCATCAGAATACAAGTCTGGCCATATTGCTCAGGCCCAGAATATCTTTGTCGGTACGCTGCCAGACAATCTGGACAAGATAAGTAAAGACAAGAAAGTAATTATTTATTGTCAAGGTGGCGACCGGGCAACAATTGGATATTCTTTTCTGGCGAAAAAGGGCTATACGAATGTTATGAACTTCTCGGGGAGCATCAATGAATGGGTAAGCGCCGAAGAGCCGCTTGTAGCATAGTGAATGCACTAAGAAAGCTATTTATCAATCTGTTTAAAGGCTGTCCGGGATTCGGGCAGCCTTTATTGATTCAGGAATAAAGGTTGTTTAATAATTTTGATGCACGTAATCCGGTATCGCTCCAGGTTTATGCGGAACTGTAGTATATACGTCGCACATTTACCAAAAAAACATTTATTTTAGATTGACATCGATCAACAAAAGATGAGCTTGTCTTTTATTGTGAATCACTATGTTTGAGCTGTAATTTAATTTTTTGTCAATGCGAAAAGCCCGTGTATCAGATAGTCGATTAAAGTCTAAAAAATATTCACTAGCTGGGAGAGTTGATATGCCTGAATCAGGTTTTCTAGCCCAAACATTATATTCAGAGGTACATTCCCATCAAAACCCAAAAACCAAAACTGCGGCATAAAAGCTAGCAATAAACCAAAAATCGTATGTTCACTGAGGCTGTCCCGAGTTTTAAATCGCATAAAATTTTATTTCTAAATACCCTGGGATTCCTGGTAAGCTTTGCAGCCTGGATGATTAATGGAGTATTGGTAACCTATCTTATTGATAACGGAATTTTTCACTGGAGCATAGTAGAGGTTGGCTGGTTAATGGGTGTACCGGTTCTTACAGGTTCGATTATGAGGTTACCGATCGGTATTTTAACTGATAAAATAGGAGGAAAGTGGGTGTTCGGTTCATTACTTCTTTTCTGTGCAATTCCCCTGTTTTTCTTGTCTTTAGCCAATAGTTATACTGGTTTTTTAATTCTAAGTTTCCTTTTCGGAATGGCAGGTACCAGTTTTGCAGTTGGGGTTGGGTACACGTCTGTTTGGTATCCTAAAAACTGGCAGGGCCGGGCAATCGGAATTTTTGGGGTGGGAGCGGTAGGGGCATCCCTGACCACCTTAGTGGGCCCGTCTTTGTTGAATTATTTAACCGAAAATGGAAATAATCCTGATGGCTGGAGGCAAATGCCCGTTATTTACGCGATCATCCTGGTAGTAGTAGGCGTTTTATTCTTATTTTTTGCTGAGAACAAGAAGCCTCCTTTAAATAATAAAAGCTTGGTGCAATTACTATCGCCGCTAAAAGAGGTGCGGGTATGGCGCTTCGGGTTATATTATTTTCTGGTTTTTGGTTGTTTCGTAACATTCTCGCAATGGCTGGTTCCTTATTTTTTGAATGTATACCAAACAAATCTGGTGATGGCCGGTTTTTTTGCCTCATGTTTTAGTCTGCCTGCAGGATTGTTTCGTGCCGTTGGCGGATATCTGTCGGATAAATACGGCGCTAGGAAAGTGATGTATGGGGTGCTCGGAATGTCGGTTGTACTGAGCTTTTTCTTGATCATTCCAAGGATGGAAATTGCTTCTCCAGGCTCGGGTGTTATGGCAACAAAGTCGGGTGTGGTAACATCAGTGTCGCCTACTGAAATAATAATTGGAGACAAAGTGTATCCCATCAGTCAGAAAAATAAGGTATTTGAGAGGGTCAGGAACAATGTGATGGTATTTCCAGCAAAAGAGAGCTGGCACGAAATTTTGGTAAAACCAGGTGACAAAGTTGAAAAAAGGCAATTGCTTGCGCAGGGTACCACCAGGATTTATTTTCAGGCTAATATGTGGATATTTATTGGCCTGGTAATGTTGATTGGGATGACCTGGGGAATTGGTACGGCAGCCGTATTTAAGCATATACCAGAGTATTTTCCATCACAAATTGGCCTGGTAGGAGGAATGGTAGGGCTGATAGGTGGGCTAGGCGGATTTGTAGGACCTATTTTATTTGGCTACTTGTTGACGGGTACGGGTTTATGGACCAGTTCGTGGATGTTTATCTGGATTTTATCCATGATTTGTATCGCATGGATGCACCTGGTAATTACAAATATGATGGCGAAACGCTCGCCTGATCTGAAACATAAGTTTGAGCGTTTGCCAGAGAATGTTCTTTAACGGATTTTTACATTCTTTTTTCTTACCACACCCGGAAGGTAATATAGCAATCCGAAACAGATTAGAAAAAGAAAAAGGGATGCCAGGAAGGCGGGAAATGCAATGTCGGTGTTTTCTGCCAGCGCATTATTTAAAGCTGTGTAAAGCAACCATATTTGTATAGTTACACTCAATATAAGCAGCATGATCAAGAGCAGCATTAAAGCGCTCGTCTTATTGGGGTGTGCCTGATTGTGGGCTTCTTTGAAATTACTCATACTCGCGTTTTTTATAGCTAAGCAGGATTTTTATCCTGTTCGAGTTCTTTAACGTAAATATTATCTCCTTTTATTAACACATCTAATCGTGGCAAAGGGCGTGGAGGCGGTCCTGAAATTACTTCTCCGGTTGCGGCATCGAACCAGCCATTATGGCAAGGGCACTCGATCTTTCCGGTGCCTGGCTTGTAAAACACTGCACACGATAAGTGTGTGCATTTTTGTTCGTAGGCTCTGAACTCATCATTTTCCATCCGAATGAGAACATAGGGTATGGTACTACCCTGAATAACAAAAGATTTTGTCCCGCCTGAGGGAAGTTCGTCCTTTTTACACACGAAATGTTCGCCTTCTAACTTTTCAGGAGGAAAGAAGTTTGCTTTTGCTGCTACATACCCACTTCCTGCGGCTAAGCCTCCGGAAACAAGACAAAGGAATTTGGCAAAGTCGCGCCGGGTTACCTGAGTTGCCTCCAATTGTTCTATAGGAAAATCTTTTTTCCAGTGTTTATCATTATTATCAGCTTTCATATTAAATTAATCGACTTTTAAAAAGGTAGAACCTTTAGGCATCATAATATTCACTTTCGTATTTACCTTTTCATTTCCAAAAATAAAGTTATTTACTGGCGAGCTATTGGGTCGCATTCGTGCTATTTCTTCACGTGTTCCGTAATATAATGCCTGAGTTGGGCAAACTGTGGCACACATTGGTTTTTTACCGGCGCTGGTGCGGTCGTAACACATATTGCATTTCATCATCAAATCATAGGCCTCGTCTTTTTTAGGAACTCCGAATGGACAAGCCATCACACAATTAGAACAACCAATACAACGCGCGGTATTGGCCGTATGTACTACTCCAAATTCGTCTTTAGAAATAGCATCTGCCGGACAAACATTGGCGCAGGCAGGATCTTCGCAATGCATACAAACCTGTACGGTAGTTTGAATAGTTACTGCCCGGTCTATATAATTCACATGAATCATAGATTCCTGGCCATTCGTTTCGCACTCCGCACAAGCCATTTCACAGGCTTTGCAACCAATGCATCGTTGCATATCAACAAAAAACTCCTGATTTCTCTGATAATTCGTTTCTGGCATATCTATTAATTTAAGTGATATTAAACACTCGCAAATGCGTTTGATTTTATTGAAGGGTTTGTGAAAACACCCGTTGGTTCCAGCTTGCAGGCACAAACTTTAAATTCGGGTATTTTAGAAATCGGATCTAAAGTGCCTGGAGTAAACTGATTGGCCGATTTTTTTCCGGGCCAGTGATAAGGCAGGAAAATGGTGTCTCTTCTAATCGTTTCAACGATATTAGCGGGAAATTCATTAGAACCCCGTCGCGTAGATATTTTCACCAATTCATCCTGATGAATATTATACTTTGCCGCCAAATCCGGATGTATTTCCATTTTCGGTTCAGGAAAATTGTCTACCAATTTACCTATCCTGCGGGTTTGAGTGCCACTTAAATATTGCGATACCACCCTGCCTGTGGTCATTACAACAGGATAATCTTCATCGGTAACTTCACCCGGAGGTCGATAAGGAGCCGCATTAAAATGGGCTTTCCCATCCGCGGTAGCAAATTTTTTATCTTCCCATAAACGCGGAGTTCCGGGATGATCTAAAGAAGGGCAGGGCCAGAAAATGCCCATATTGTCTTCAATTTTTTTATAGGTTATACCGAAATAATCCGCCGTTCCACCTTTGGAAGCAACGCGCAATTCATTAAAAATATCCTCACTGCTGTTGTATGTGAATTTATCTTCAGCACCAAGTCTCTTGGCAAGTTCAAGAATAATAGATGTATCTGTCCTCGCTTCACCGGGAGGATTAACAGCCCTTCTGATGCGTACCACTCTGCCTTCGGCAGTGGTTACCGTGCCTTCTTCTTCTTCGTGCAAGGAACCCGGCAATATCATATCTGCATGGCGTGATGTTTCATTCATAAAGAAGTCTATCACCACATAATATTCAAGCTTTTCTAGTGCTTCGCGAACATAATTATTATTCGGCAAGGAAACCAGCGGATTGAAGCAGATTGACAGCAGTCCTTTTACTTCACCCCGGTGAATGGCTTCAATCAGTTCGTAAGCTGTATGACCCTTGCCGGGCATGTCTTTTTCATCTATTCCCCAAACATCCGCAATGTATTTTCGGTGTTCTGGATTGGTGATATCCCTGTTTCCGGGAAGCTGATCGCATTTATGCCCGTGTTCTCTGCCACCTTGACCATTTCCCTGGCCGGTTATTGTTCCGTATCCACAATACGGTTTTCCGATGCGGCCGGTCGCAAGTACCAGATTGATGCATCCTACAACGTTGTCTACGCCTTTAGAGTGGTGTTCTATTCCTCGTGCATGTAAAAGAAAACTTGTAGCTGCTTTACCCCACCATTGTGAAGCAAGTTCTATTTTTTCTTTTTCGATACCTGTTAGCTCTTCGGCCCACTCGAGCGTATAATCTTTAACAGCATCAATAGTATCCTGGAAGCCGCTGGTATGGTTATCAATAAAATCATGGTCAAGCATATCATGATCGACCAGGTATTTGAGCATGGCACCGTATAGTGCCGAATCTGTTCCGGGCCGGATAGCAAGGTGAAGATCTGCGGTACGGGCAAGCGGTATTACTCGCGGATCGACTACAATTAATTTAGCACCATAATCGCGGGCACGCCATATCCAGTGGGTAAGGGTTGGAAATGTTTCGCTTATATTGGCGCCGCTAACCAGTATCACTTCCGCTCTTTCCAGATCCTGAAAGTTGTTCGATATCCGGTCAAGGCCGAACGCTTTTTTATTACCGGCACCCGCACTTACCATACAAAGTCTGCCGTTATAATCCAGGTTTGCCGTTTTTAAGGCTACACGGGCAAACTTACCCATTAGGTAGCTTTTTTCGTTCGTTAGCGAAACTCCCGAAAGGACAGAAAAAGCATCGTTGCCGTATTTTTCCTGAATACGTTTAATTTCTGACACGGTTTTATCGAGTGCATGTTCCCATGAAGTATTTACAAATCCTTCGCCTTCTTTTCTTTGTAAGGGGTGAAGGAGGCGATCGGGATGGTTATTTTGCATATACCTTTGTACGCCTTTGGGGCATAGCCGGCCTTCGTTGTAAGGAAATTCCATCCATGGTTCGAAACCTACTACTTTGTTGCTTTTAACCAGCAATTTCATTCCGCATTGCATACCACAGAAACAGCAATGAGTTTTGACAATTTCGTCAGGTTCGTCCCTGCCTTCATATCCTTCGTGTGGGGGATAGTTTAGGTGAGGTCCAAACTGTTCTACTAATTTTTCGGGAGAAACAGGTAAGAAAGCCATATAATATTAAACCGTGTATACTTATTGATTAACCAAATAATTTGCCGCCATTTTCCTGACGTGCTTTTAGGTGAGCTGTGGCTAGTCTTGATCGTTTTCCCTCGGGACTAAGATCGAGGTGAGAAGAGCCATCTTCCAATGTGAAATCAAAACCTAATTGTTTAGTCACAATTTTCAGATCGTCTATATGTAGTTGGGTGGCGAATTCTTTTCCGGTATGCGGACAAACAGCCATACCCCTCTTCATGCCTTCTTTTTTATAGATATGTGCTCCAATTTGTGCCGGACGCTGGATGATGTGAAAAAACTTGCCGAAGGGAATCCATATCAGAAACATAATTACAGTTACGGCATGTGTAACCGCCATAAATTCGTAGGCCATTCCCTTCATGAATCCATAATTATAACTTAAACCTAAACCGGTAATGGAAATAGCCAGTAACAAGATTAAAGGTAGCAGGTCTCCTTCGAAGCTTTGAGTAGCGATTAAACCCGCATTAGTTAAGCGGCGGCGCATAAATATTAACACCCCGATAATTACCAGCCAAGAGCACCAATTAAGCGCGTGGAAAGTAATTGAGGCTATTAAAGAACCTAATGGAAACTCAAATATTTTAAAACCGAAAAAATGTGCTTCATACATTTTCACGCTCTCGGGATTAATAGAGGTTTCCGGATTTATGGTAAAGTGGATCCAGCCAAAAGTAAGAGGAAAAGTAATGGCAAATGCCATTGTACATCCAAGGGCCATCATGAAATGACCTATCCAGCGAGTGCGCCCCCTTGGGTAAATGAATTTCTGAAATAGAATATTTTGAATGAATTCTTTTAGGAAAAATAAGAGATGTGTGAAAATCTTTCCCTGGAAAAAGAATTGCCATGTTCGTTTAAAATACATCCAGGTAGGAGGACGCTGTAACCAAACCGAATAACGGTAAACTACACCGAAAAAAGCGAACACAGTTCCGAAGAGATAACCGATTAGGGCCGGATCGAAGTTTTGAAGTTCTCTGGATCCATAAAATACCATGATAATTACCAGTGCAGAAACTAGTGTTGCAATGAGAAGTGCTTTTTTGTTCAGGGACATAGTCATACCTGTTTCGTGATATTAATGTGGGGCAAACTTATCTTCAAAATTATCTAATATATATGACATACATCATATTTTGGCCCTAAGTATTTGCAGCGTATTTTGAAACCGGGTAGAAATTGCTTTGTTTCAGTTTATCAGTCGGGGCGAGTGCGCTCTTTTTTTCAAGGAAAATAGAAGTTTGCTTTAGTGTTGAAGGCTGAAAATTGACGAAATAAGTAAATGGAAAGTGATTTGCACGGTATGGCCATCTCGAATGTCCTTCTGGATTCTAGTAGAAATTGAAAGCTTAGCTTACTTCTAAGCGAGCATTATGGCTTTGGAAATGTTTATTATTTAATCGGAGGGGTAACAGGTTTAACGAAAGAGAAGTATTTAAAGCTGCAGGCATTGGTGAAAACTGGTGCGAGATTTTCAGAATCGCTGTAGACAACGGTTTACGATGAAAAAGTCCTGCTGGACAACCAAATCTTTTAATGTTTAGATAAGCTTCTATTGTAACCTTTGTTACCAAAAGCGATTTCTCCAGCTATTACTTTTGTACAAATTAATAGATGTTATGGGAAGTGTGTGGAAAAACATATTCGGCGATTCAAAATCGCCCGATATAAAAAAAATTATTGAAGAAGGAGCTTTTTTAGTAGATGTAAGAAGTTCTGAGGAATATGCTGAAGGCCATGTGACAGGTTCTGTGAATATCCCCGTAGATGCTCTGCCCTCTGAATTAGCTCAGTTCGAAAACAAGGAAAATATTGTAGTATTTTGCCGCGGCGGAAATAGAAGTAGTTTGGCAAAAGCTATTTTAGAGCAGAACGGGTTCAATAATGTAGTTAATGGTGGTAGCTGGACTAACGTGAAGCAGTATGTTAAGTAATTGGTGTAAATAATGGAATATATAAAAATTTTAATTCCCACAGATTTTTCGGTGCAGGTCGAATATGCTTACCTGATGGTTAAAAAACTCGAAGAAAAGATTCCGGTAGAAGTTCACTTTTTACATGTTTTGGAAGCACCTGATACGGTGAGCATGAATGGAAAAGGTGAGATTGAAACCTGTGGAGAAATTGATATTGAGTATGTTTTAAGTCAGAAAGAGATCGTCGAAAGAAAATTAGCAGATCTTAAAAACGTTTATGGTGATCAAATTCAGACCCACTTTGTTTTGGGAAAAACTACGGATGCAATTTTGGAGTTTTCGGAAGGGCATGAAATTGATCTGATTGCAATGGGTACGAAAGGAGCCCGGGGTTTAAAAGAAACTTTCTCCGGGTCGGAAACGCAGATGATCGTACGCAGATCTAAGATACCTGTACTTTCATTAATGTGCGACAGGTCTGACCTTAACATCGATAGTATATTACTAGTCAATAATTTCAATCATCCTGTAAAGGAGAACTTAAGTTTATTGAAGAGGCTTATTCATGTGTTTAACATCAAACTCCATCTGCTTCAAATTACTTCGGGAGAGGAGAATATTGAGGGAGCTTCGATAGAATCCAATATGCAAGAATTTGCCAGGCTGAATGAATTAAGCAATTATGAATGTCACACAATCAATGATACAGATGTGGAGAGTGGCGTGGTTCATTTTAATCAAAAAAATAACATGGACCTGATTTGTATCGGCACCCATGGCAGAGGTGGAATTTTTCATCATAGCGCGACAGAAAAGCTAATTAATCATCTGTTCAAACCAATCATTTCGTTTCACTTAAGCAATAATTAAAATTCATGATAGATATAATCACACAAACCTGGTCATGGTGGTTTTCTGGGGCAATGATAGCGGCGATTATGTTTTTCCTGCTGTTCTTTGGAAAATCGTTTGGCTTCTCATCTAATTTGAGGACCATTTGTGCGGCAAGCGGTCTAGGTAAAAAGGTTAAGTTTTTCGATTTTAACTGGAGAACTCAGATTTGGAACATGGTGTTTCTCGTTGGAGCAATTCTTGGGGGCTTTATTGCTAAACAATATCTTTCTACCGATACCGCTGTTCCAATCTCGCAGGAAACCATACGCGATTTAGGCGAACTCGGCTTTGCTGCCCCCGTATCTTTGCAACCTGCCGAGCTATTTGGTTGGGATGCGGTTTTCTCCCTTAAAGGATTTCTGATTTTAGCGGTTGGAGGTTTAATGGTAGGATTTGGATCCCGTTATGCAGGAGGCTGTACTTCCGGTCATGCAATCAGCGGATTGTCTGATTTACAATTACCCTCACTCATTGCCGTGATCGGCTTTTTTGTCGGAGGTTTAGTTATGACATTTTTAATATTTCCTTTAATATTTTAATTAATGAAGTTTATCAAATTTCTTATACTGGGTATAGTATTTGGCGTGGTAATGGCCAAATCAGAAGCGATTTCATGGTTCAGAATCCAAGAAATGTTCCGCTTTCAATCATTTCATATGTATGGGATTATTGGTACTGCCGTTATTCTGGGAGTGATCGGGGTGGCCCTGATAAAAAAGTTTAATATCAGAGATTATCACGGGAACCCCATCGTATTTGCTCCGAAAGAAAAATCCGTAACACGCTATCTTTTGGGAGGAGCAATTTTTGGACTTGGCTGGGCATTAAGCGGTGCTTGTCCGGGACCGATGGTGGTAAATATTGGTTATGGTTTTTTTGCGTTTGCCATTGTTTTCTTCTTTGCCCTGGTCGGAACGTATCTGTATGGAGTAGTCAGAGATAAATTACCGCATTAATCTTGTAGGCTTATTAAACAGGCTTAATCCTGAATTTACTAGTCAGTTTTTTTTAAATAAATCGTGCCGGACATATTTTAGAATTTTCCGGCATTTTTTATTTAGCCGATCTTAGCTTTATTACTGAAATACATTGATCTTATCACCGTTTTAGTCTGCCAGGAATGTTAATTTTGTTTAAATTTTTATTTTGAGGTATGATTGATGTAAGCAGCTTTGATTCAACGTTTGAACCAGCCCTGATCAAAGAGATGCAGGAATTGGGAGAAGTAAAGCATTTCAAAGAAGGAGACCTGATTATAGATTATGGCAAATACATCCGTATGATGCCTTTAATTGTGAAGGGGACAATAAAGGTACTTCGCAAGGATGAAAGAGGAAAGGAAATATTATTGTACTACTTATCAAGTCACGAAGCGTGTTCTATGGCTTACAGTTGTTGTCTGGAAGCAAAGAAGAGCGAGATAAAAGCTATTGCCGAGGAAGATGTAGACTTAATTGCAATTCCACATGCTAAACTAGACGAATGGTTATGTAAGTATCCGAGCTGGAAAAATTACCTGATGCGTAGCTTTAACGAGCGTTTCCTGGAATTACTTAAATCTATTGAAAGCATCGCTTTTCATAAGTTAGATGAACGCCTCATTTCTTATCTTAAAGAAAAACAGCGTTATTCTGGATCAACCGTTATTAAAACATCACATTATTTAATTGCGGATGAATTGGCAACATCGAGGGTTGTGGTTTCCCGCCTGTTAAAGCAATTAGAAAACGATGGAAAGATTCTGTTATACCGGAATGAAATAAAGTTGTTAACCGATTTTTAAATTGAGCACAGTTAAGCTGGTTTGCTCTCATAACTAGGTTGTTATAAATTCAAATTATCATCTGAATACATAAATGAGCAATAACGATATCATGAAAAAGCTGCGGGTGGCTTTAAAGTTTACCGATGACGACATTATAAAGGTGCTAAGTCTGGTAGATTTCAGAATCAGCAAAACCGAGTTGGGGGCTATTTTTCGTAAAGAAGATCATCCAAACTTTAAACCCTGCGGTGATCAAATTCTTCGAAATTTTCTAAACGGCCTAATTATCTATAAGCGAGGAATAAAGGAATAATATTCCCTCCTTCAAGTTTGATTCAACATATTTTGACTCGGCTCTTTTGACTGCAAAAGGACGAAAAAGCGGCGCAAAGGTGTTTGTTCGCACAGGCTTTCACATATTCTGTCATCAACGCTCATAGCGTGTCTACTCTGGCTCTTTCCCAAGTCTCAGAAAACCAGCGCCCGTACAAATTTTTACACACAAGCCTTCGGATATCAAAATATTTCCGGCAATGGAGGCGCGCTCGTCGCAAAAAGGTCGGTGCCAGCCCGAATAGAAACGGGAGAGGGTAATTACGAAATGGTAAGCCATGTACCCTGTCTACTAAGTTCAGATCTTTTACTTTTTATCAAAAAAAAATAAAATCGGAAAGAATAATTCGCCAACTTTAAATATACCTCTGACCCGAAAAACATACTCATGAATGAACTCGAAAACAGTAATGCTGCAATAGAGAAGACTGTAATTGATCCGAAAACTTCAATTTGGCAGGAGCTAAAGAATGCCATTCGGGGTACCGAAGCGGATTATACTTCAATTCCCCTGAAAAAAGCCATCTTCCTTTTGGCAGTACCTATGATATTGGAACTCGTGATGGAATCAACTTTTGCCGTCGCGGATATCTATTTTGTCGGCAAGCTTGGAGCCTCCGCCGTGGCAACCGTCGGACTTACCGAAACATACTTATTCTTACTGTACTCCATTGCTATGGGACTTGCAATGGCCGTTACCGCCATTATAGCTCGCAGAATTGGCGAAAAAAACGTAAAAGATGCCGGCACCTCAGCCATTCAATCCATCATTCTTGCCCTGTTAGCTTCGGTGCCCTTTACAATCACCGGAATCTTCTTCGCAAAAGAATTGTTGAGTTTGATGGGCGCCGATCAATGGTCAATAGAAAATGGCTATCATTATACACAATGGATGCTTGGCGGAAATTTGGTCATCATGCTTTTATTTGTCATCAACGCCATCTTCCGTGGAGCAGGAGATGCCGCCATTGCCATGCGTGTTCTTTGGATTGCCAATGGGATCAATATTGTTTTGGATCCCTTACTTATTTTCGGATGGGGGCCCGTTCCTGCATTCGGAATAGAAGGCGCAGCCATCGCCACCAATATTGGCAGAGGAGTAGGTGTATTAACTCAGCTTTATCTGCTGTTTAATGGAGGCAAGCACATCCGGGTGAAACTTTCACAGCTTTGTTGGGATGTAAAAGGTATGCTCCATATTCTGCGAACTGCGCTTGGTGGTATCGGACAAATGATTGTCGCCATGACCTCCTGGATCTTTCTCATGCGTATTCTTGCCGAAGTAGGCAGCGAAGCGGTTGCCGGTTCAACCATCGCCATTCGTATTATGATGTTTACCATGATGCCGGCCTGGGGACTCTCAAATGCGGCTGCTACGCTGGTTGGGCAAAATCTCGGTGCTGGCAACCCTGACCGAGCTGAATCTGCCGTATGGAAAACAGGTGCCTATAATATGGTATTTCTAGTATGTGTTTCCGTTGTCTACTTTTTCTTCAATCAAAACCTCATGCGCATTTTTACCGATGATGTCAGGGTAATAGCCGTCGGTGCCGAGTGGCTGCGTATCCTGTCATTTTCGTACTTTGTGTACGGCTGGTGGATGGTTTCCACATCCGCATTTAACGGTGCTGGCGATACTCAAACGCCAACCAAAATTAATCTCGTATTTTTCTGGCTCATACAAATTCCCTTATCCTATTATCTGGCCATAACACTTGGCTGGCAGCAGTCCGGAGTATTTTGGGGTGTGTTTATCTCCGAAACATCGGTGGGATTGTTTACGCTTTGGTTGTTTTATCGAGGTAGCTGGAAAAAGGTGAAGGTCTAGTTAATTTATCGGATATTGCTGTTTAAAAAATAGCTGAAAAGACCATTGAGAGCTGTTTTTTTACAATAAATCAATTCAAGAATCCTCTGGAGTATTATTTAATAAATTACCGTTTATTCTTAGGGAAAATGCATCTCAATAATCGAATTTTTATCCTTCCTTCAGTTTAACCATACATTTTACATCTCTATCTGACAGATACCATTCTATACAGTATCCGTTAGGATCTATATGCGGGTGCGAAGTCAATTCATTGAAGGCTTTTCCTATGGCCGGAATATTTTGCATGAAATCCTTTAGAATAATATACAGGTATTCACCGGCCGTAATTGTGAACTCCTCTAGTCCGTGCTGTTTTAATTCCCCCTCAATAAGTTCTTCTGCAGCTGCTTTATAGACGATGTTACCGTTTTCAGGTCTCGATATTCCAAAATATTTTCTGTTTTGAGAATATGGAACCAATGCATGTAAGGTTTGGTGGGCTTCTAAAATACCTTCCGGGAAAGATTTTGCAGGCATACAAAATACCTTTATGTTATCAGTTAGAGTGAAACGTTCCATTGTAGGTGATTTATACTCTAATTTAGGATGATTTAAGAGAAGCGGGGCAGGCAGTAAACGACAATTTTAAGGTGAAATGCGACTTATTGCATATTAGCTGTTGTTTGAGAAAACACGATCTGAAGCTTAAACTTTGACGCTGAGTTCTTGCTCATTCGCGGGCTCTTTTCTCTCTCTTTTTACACTTAATAATAACACACCTGCTACCACCAGTACGGTTCCTATTATTTGTGCTGCAAAAATTTCTTCACCTAAAAAGTAATGTGCCTGTATAATGGTTGATACCGGGCCTATGCTTGAAATAATTGCTACGTTGTTTGAACCGATCTTTTTTAAGGCACTCGAAAGCATAAAGCTTGGAATTACAGTAGCCACAATTGCCAATAACAAACCATACCACAACAGTTCATTACTTTGCACCAGAATGTTGAATTTGCCCAACAGTAGAAAATGTAAAAATATACCTGCAGTGGCCGAAAGCATAGCATAGGCTGTAAACTTTGCCGCTCCGATTTGTGGGATCATTCTGCCACTACCTACTATATAGATGGAATAAGTGATAGCACAAACAACAATGAGCAAACTGCCAGCGAACAAGTTCGGATTTGTAGTGTCTATGTTTAATTCGCCAAAATAAGCTAAAGCAATACCTGTATAGGTTAGTAACAGAGCGATTTTCTGGTTCCGGTTAATTCTTTGCTTGTAAATAATTGCGTTGATGAATACCACGAACGTGGGATACAGAAATAGTATCAACCGCTCAAGACCAGCCGAAATATACTGAAGGCCAATGAAGTCAAACAGACTGCTGAGGTAATATCCAAACAAGCCCAGAAGAACAATGTACAGCCACTGTTTGTCAGTCATTTTTACATCGCCCTCTTTTTTGCTAATCATAAAAGCTGCAATGAGATAAAAAGGCAGCGAAAAAATCATACGAAGCGTGAGTAGCGAAAGGGCATCAACTTTTATTTGGGCAAAGGCCAGTTTTACCATGATTGCCTTTGTTGAAAACAAAATCGCGCCAATTAAAGCAATGCTGAATCCTATAAGTGTTAATGGTTGCTTTGTTTTTTTCATGAATTAATCGAACCGGCGCAAATGTGAAGTTTTTTTGGTGATTTGACCTCATGATAGATTTTTTTTGGGAGATGTTTGTGATTTTGAATCGTGAAGTCTTTTCAGGAGGGTGTCTTATCATGCTCAAATTGTTTCAGCATCTCGCACCTGCCTGGCAGCCTGGTACCGCTTTAAGATCCTGAAATAAATTCAAGATGGCAGGCTGTTAAGCTAAATGCACAACTTATCTTTGCAGCAAAATATACAACCAATTGCGCTATTTCTTTCATATAGGTTACAACGGAGCAAATTACTGCGGCTGGCAAAAGCATGCAAATGTGATAACTGTTCAGCAACTTATTGAAGCGGCCCTTAGTCAGATTTTTAAAACTCCGGTTAAGATTAATGGCTGCGGACGTACGGACGCAGGGGTGCATGCAAGCCAGTTCTTTTTTCATGCAGATTTTAAAGAAGAATGGAATTTCGATTTGAAGTTCCGGATCAATAAAGTGTTGCCACCCGATATCGCAATATTTGATATCATCCCGATGGTGGGTTTGCCACATGCCCGTTTTGACGCGATTCAGCGCCAATATGATTACTTTATTCATACCTATAAAGATCCTTTTTTGCATGGGTTCAGTTCTCTGTATCCCGGAAAGGAATTAGATCTGGAAAAGATGAACCGGGCTGCCGAGATTCTTCCGTTATATAACGACTATGCTGCTTTCTGCAAATCGCCGGATAAAAACGACCATACTATTTGTCATGTTTCGTCAGCACAGTTTTATGCCAATTCAAGCGGAGACAGGTTTCGTTTTCAAATATCTTCGAATCGTTTTTTAGGCCGAATGATTCGTATTTTAGTGGGAAAGCTTTTGAAGATAGGGGAAGGGAGCTTAAGTTTGGGTGAGTTCGAAAGTTATCTCATTCATAAAAAAACTCCTTTAAGACTTGAACCTGCTTATCCGCAGGGATTGTATTTATCTAAGGTAACTTATCCTTATCTCGACTTAAAAGCCAAGCCTGATTTCTTATTAAAATGGTAGGTCTCTATTGTAGATTAAAATATTTTTCTCGTACTTTTATGTTCTATCAAGATCCTAAAAATGAGAACGAACCTCCAAATTCTGGCCTTTTTACTTACAATTTTAAGCTCCTCAGCATCATTAGCTCAGGAATCTGTTAAGCTTAGATTCAACACGGCTGACACAAAATCTTATCATAATCTTGATTCAGCGATATTGAAACAAAATTTCAAAATAACTTCCATACTTCCGGCTGAAGCCGATACAACTTTTCCTTTTCAATCTCACTTGCCGACGAGATTATTAAATAAGCATGAAGAAATCGTTCTGAAACAAGCTGCTGGTAATTTTCGGTATCATTATAATATGCCAATTGCAAAGCCAAAAACAAATTCAAAAATCCTTATAGCCAAGCTTGATCCGAAATTTCCATACAATTATACTACGCCCATAAAAAAGTTAGGTGCGGCGGAAAACTAGGATTGGAAGAAGGAAAAAATCGATATCTAAAGGGAAATTATTGAACCAATCCATTCAGATATTTTTCTAGCATGGTATATCTATCTTTTGCAAGCGTATTTCCATCCCTCGGGTTTTTTGGATCAAGGCTATTTTTCTTTTCCCAATCATCCGGCATTCCATCATGATCAGAATCTAAAGGCGGGGTTTTCGTTTTCAACTCAGGCCAGCCGCCAATACTTTTTTGCGAGTCAATAATTCCTTTGCTCTTTCCGTATACGCCGCTGCCTCGCGGCTTTGCTTTTCCGGAAACCTCATTAATAACCCGGGTGTCTATGGCATCTCTTACAGGAAATATTGCGCCTGCTTTTGCGAGCACAGATTTATACGCATCCTTCGCTGACTCGGTAATTGGTTTATCAACTTCAAATTCATTCTCCGCTTTGATGTTGCTTGCAGATCCTACTTTACTTACATCAACACCTTCCCAGTTATCTTTATTCAATAGGTTATTTGCTCGCTCCATATAGTTCCCTGAAAAAAACCATTTTGCATATCCTTTGGCAGCGCCTTTGTGCGTTTCGTAGGAAGGAGCAGCGAAGAAAAGGGTAGAAGAGGTAGCTGGACCGGGTTTGTAATAATTATTCACCCAATTTATATTGCATTTGGCATCGGGCGAATTCACTTCCAACTCACCGCCATAAACAGCTCCTGATTTTCCCCAATTATAAATAACGTTGTTACGATAATCACACAACGCTATCGTGTCATGCGATCGGGCGCCATTAACACGTGGCGAGCGACTAACATTATTCGCAATTAGGTTGTGATGATAGGATGCATACTGCCCTCCCCATTGCGAGGCATAGCTTCTGGCACCCTTTGAGTCAAACGAGCTATACAAGCTTTCACTTAATATACACCATTGTACGGTGACGTACTTATTATCGTAGCAGGTATGACTTTCTTCATTGGACCAGCTTAAAGAACAATGGTCTATAATAATATTTTTAGAGTTTTCATTACCCAGGCTGGAGAGATCGCTTAATCCAGCCTCGTCGCCGGGCCTGAATCTCATATACCGTATGATCAGGTTACTTCCGTTAAATTTTAGATATCCGTTTTTAATGCAAATTCCGTCGCCGGGTGCGGTTTGCCCTGCAATGGTCATGTTTGAGCGTCCGACTTTTACCTGTCCTTTGGTCAGACTAATGTTACCCGAAGTTCGGAAAACGATAGTTATAGGATCATTTCCGGGAGTCGCTAGAGCAGCCCGTAAGCTTCCCGGCGATTCATCTCCATTCAGATTAGTTACTTCAACAACTCTGCCGCCTCTGCCTCCGGTGGTAAATTTGCCGTAACCTTCGGCACCGGGAAAAGCTATTTGTTGTGCCCGGGCAGTATAAGAGAATAGCAAAAGAGAAATACTTGCAACACAAAGGTTCTTTATAGCTGACATTGAATGGAAATTTAAATCTCGACTCAAAGCTAGTGGAGTAAATAGCTTGTTTTATGTAGATAGTTTACTAACTATTGTAGGATCTTGTGATTTTGGGTTGATAGGCCTGAATCAAATTTCCAGTATCAGCGCAACCGGACAGTGATCCGAACCCAGGTATTCATTGTAGATCAGTGCTTCTTTTACTAGCGACATTATGGAATTATCTACCAGAAAATAATCAATTCTCCAGCCACGGTTTCGTGCCCGCGCGTTAAATAACTGATTCCAATAGGTGTATTTAATGTCTTCAGGATGCAAATGACGGAAACTATCTGTCAGACCTAAATTTAACAGCTTATCGAAACTATCTATCTCACGTTGGGTATATCCGGCAGATTTATTATAATTCTCCTTCGCCCGTGCGATATCAATCTCTTTATGTGCCACATTTAAATCTCCGGCTATAATAACAGGTTTAATTTTATTCAGTCCGGCAACGTAATTTCTAAATTCAGTATCCCATTTTTCCCGATAATCGAGGCGCTTCAAACCTTCGCCGGAATTCGGAGCATAAACGGTTATCAGGAAAAATTTCTCATATTCTGCAGTGATCACCCGACCCTCCTGATCATGCTCTTCAATGTTCATATCGAAACTTATACCCAATGGTTCCATCTTGCTAAGAATGGCCGTGCCTGAATAGCCTTTTCGGGCTTTAGATGAATTCACGTACGCTTTATACTTGGGAAGTAATTCACACAAGGATTTAACCTCTTCTAAGCTGGCTTTTGTTTCCTGTAAACATAAAATATCAGGATCCATTGTTTGAATGTCTTTTACAAAATCCTTTTTACAGATCGAACGCAGACCATTAACATTCCAATTAACTAGATGTATTGCAGGCATATTAAATATATTAGAGCGCTTAAATTAATGGAATTCTTTGAACAAGGTTTTATTTATTTGCAATAACTGCTTCCCGGTGCTTTAATCCCCATTCAACCATTATATCCAATACTTCTCCCAGAGATTTTGCCGAGGGGGTAAGCTCATACTCAACAGTAACAGGGAGGGTGTCGTAAACGGTCCGTTTAACCATTCCGTTCATTTCCAAGTCTTTCAGCTCTTTTGATAACATGCGCGGGGTGATTTTCGGAATGTTTCGCTGTATTTCGGTAAAACGTTTTTTGTCGAAAAGCAGGGTGCCGATTATCGGCAATTTCCACTTTCCACTTAGAACATTTAGGGTATCGTTTACAGCCAATACAAATTGAATCGGACAGGATTTTGCTTCCTTAAAACTCATTACTTTTTCCATTGATATTAAAAATCTCTTGCTAGTATACTAAAGTATAGCGCTATACTTTAGTATATCGCTATATAATGTATATCAAATATACAATACTTTTGCTTCATCAAATAATTTAAATTTTAGAATATGATTTTAGTAACAGGAGCTACAGGCCATTTTGGAAAAGCGGTAATAGATTTTTTAATAGCAAAAGGAATACCTTCCGGCAACATTGCTGCATTAGTAAGAGATGAGGCCAAAGCAGCGGATTTGAAATCAAAAGGTGTTGTTGTAAAAATTGGTGATTACTTGCAATACGATACTTTAGTAAATGCCTTCAAAGGAGTTGATAAACTTTTACTTGTTTCAAGTAGTGATATTGAAGATCGCAGCTTGCAGCAAGCGAACGCAGTAAATGCAGCTAAAGAAGCGGGTGTAAAGTACATTCTGTACACAAGTTTTGAGCGTAAAAACGATACAGAAAGCTCGCCAATTGCATTTATTGCTAAAGCACATCTTGAGACTGATGCGCTAATTAGAAACTCCGGAATTCCTTATACAATTTTCAGGAACAATCTTTACATGGATTTTATTCCTGTATTTATTGGAGATAAAGTACTCGAAACTGGGATTTATTGGCCTGCTGGCGAAACCAAAGCTGCTTTTGCAACTAGAGCCGATATGGCCGAAGCAGCCGCTGTTGTTTTAACCGGGGAAGGACATGAGGGTAAAGAATATGGTATTTCCAATACTGAAAATGTTTCTTTCAATTCTGTCGCCGAAGTACTTAGCCAAATTGCGGGAAAGCCAATTTCCTACACCAGTCCCAGTGCAGATGAATATAAGTCTGCCTTAACTCAAGCCGGTGTTCCTGCTGCTTATGTTGATATGTTTGCATCTTTTGCTGAGGCAATAAAACAAGGCGAGTTTGAAACGAATACTTCAGATCTGGAAAAATTACTCGGCAGAAAACCTACGACACTGGCAGAGTATCTAAAAGAGGTATATACGTCTAATTAATCTACTGCTAATTCGTCAAAGGTCAGTGGTAAATTAGCTTCTGACCTTTTTTACTTTTCCTTATTGTCTAATTCCGGGCCCTCTGTATTTGATACATTGTCAGCTTCTGCAATTTCAATATTTTTTATATCGTTTAATATCATTTCCTCAAGTTCGGTTATGCGTTCGGTAGTTAAGTCTCTGTATGAGGAGGCTTCGGTTCGGTCTTTAATCATGTCTTTAAGAGCCTCTTCATCATGGCGGAGAAAAATTCGGGCAGCCCGGTCGCAAGTCTGCGATTTAAACCCAAGCATTTTTAAAGCATCGGCACCTAATCTTAAGGAAGAATCAAGTGTTTCGCGGTAAATATTGTCTACCCCGGCTTCCATAAGATCATAAGCATCTTTACGATCGTATGCTCTGGATAAGATCTTTAAGTGTGGGAAATTACTTTTTACAGTGCTTACCATTTGCAGGCATTGTTCCGGAGTATCCATGGCAATGATTATAAGTGTAGCTTTTTCGGCTCCGGCAGCCCTCATCAGGTCAAATCGCGAAGCATCACCATAATAAACCTTGAACCCGAATTTTCTCAAGAGATCTACCCGGTCCGAGTCGTTGTCGAGTATGGTTGCAGAGATGCCGTTAACTTTTAGAAATCGCCCTATAATATTTCCGTACCGCCCAAAACCTGCGATAATTACTGAATTGGTTTCTGAAATATCGTCGCTATTGCGTCCGGATTGCTTTGTAAAAAAACGGGGCATGATCACTCGTTCATTCAAAAAGAAGAGGAGAGGACCAAAGGCCATACTAATTGCTACCACAGCTACCAGAATAGCTATTGTGCGCTGGTTTAACAATTGATATTGGCCTGCAAATGAAAAAAGGACAAAAGCAAATTCGCCGGATTGCGCCAGTGAAACTGCGAAAATCATATTCTGGTCGCCTTTTATGCCGAATGCACTGCCAAGTACGTAAAGTATAACGCCCTTTATCACTATTAAAGAAAATACGAGGACAGCAATCAAGCCGGGAATACTGCCTACCAAGCCGAAATTTATCGAGGCGCCTACAGCAATAAAAAACAATCCCAGTAACAATCCCTTAAATGGTTCTATATCGCTTTCTAATTCATGTCTGTATTCACTATTGGCCAAGACTACTCCGGCCAGAAAGGTTCCCAGAGCAGGACTAAGTCCGACAACAATCATTAGCTCTGCGATAGAAAAAACTAATAAAATAGCGGTGGCCATAAATAGTTCGCGCTGGCGTGTTTTTGCAACCCATCTAAAAAAGGGGCCAACAAGATATCGGCCCGCAATGATAATACCTGCGATTGCAGCTAAAACAAGGAGGGCTTGCTGCCAGCCGGGAAGGTGATCTGTAAAATTAGTCTTGATAACATCTGTTTGTTGTGTTGCCAATAGTGGGAAAATTGCCAGCAAGGGAATAACGGCAATATCCTGCGAAAGCAGCACTGCAAAAGAAGATTGTCCGGCAGTTGTTTTAAGCAGACTTTTTTCGCTCAGCGTTTGCATGACGATAGCTGTTGAAGAAAGGGCTAATACCGAACCTATTACGAACGAGACCTGCCAGCTTTGCCCCACCCAGAAGGCTATGCTGGCGATAATAAAGGTAGTTGTCAGGATTTGCAGTCCACCTAAGCCTAAAATAAGCTTTTGCATTCGCCAGAGCAGATTCGGCTCAAGCTCCAGCCCGATTACAAACAACATCATCACCACTCCGAATTCGGCCACATGCATGAGTTCTTTACCTTCTTCTCCTACAAATCCTAAAACGTAGGGCCCGATAGCAATTCCGGCTAATAGATAGCCTAAAACCGAGCCCAGGCCAAGCCTTTTTGCCAAATTAACTCCTATTACGGCGGCGGCCAGATAAACCATCGCCTGTAGTAAAAATGAATCTTTACCCATAACAATAGTGAATAGGGCTTTCTGCCGAAAAATTCGAGTAGGGAGATGTCCGCGTCATCTTATCAGAAATAAATAAACTCTTTAAGGGTTTTAATTTTATGTGAATATCTTGAGCTTTTGCAAAATCATCAGACCAAAGCAATGTTGGTACTTTGTAAATTTGAAATTCGATATTTTTTGCAGTAAAACCAAAAAGGATCGGATATAGCCGATCCTGAGCGTAATATTTTGTAAAGGGGGGATAGTTTGAACTTAATCCGGAAAACCTTTTCTTTTTAAAGATATCGACAACAGAGGTTATTCAAGGGGAATCTTGTTTCTCGCAAAACAAGCAGATTTACACCCTTTAAATGAGGAGAGAAATTATTCAAAGTTTTCGGCACTTTTTTCAGGGTCAGGTATCGCCTGATCATCTTTTCCTCCGTCCAGGTCTCCGTATGTTTCTTCGAAGTCATCGTCATCCTCGTCAGGAACAAGCGCCTTATCATCATTCTCCCGTTCAATTTCTTCGGCTTCCTTGTCGTCCGAATCTCCGTTTCCATTAGAGCCGTTTGCAGGAAACTCATGAAGATTTTCCGTGTCTTTTATAAGCTCTTTTTTTTTAGGTATGTTCATGATCTGGGGTATTAAGTTAAAAATCAAGACGGTATAGCTTGTTGCTGTAATGCTCTTTGCAATTCATTTTCATTCGTTAAATCCAGTCGCAAAGGGGTTATGGATACATAATTATGTTCTACGGCCCATCGATCGGTGCCTTTTT
>CBFGOI010000065.1:0-25820 GCA_965650335.1 uncultured Pedobacter sp.
CTACTTTATACTGCTGTTTTTTAATCTTTTCTATTAAATCTTATGCTCAAAATTATAGTGGCATTAGCTTAATAAAAAATTCACTAGATACAATAACACAAAAACTCCCTATTGAAAAACTTTACCTGCATACCGATCGCCCTTATTACTCTGCTAACGATACGCTTTGGTTTAAAGCATATTTATTTGAAGGTCCGTTTTTAAATGGCTCATCTAAAAGCGGGATTCTTTACACTGATCTGTTGGATACAACTAATCAGGTAATAAAACGCTTCAAGTTCCCGGTTGAACAAGGGATGAGTTGGGGTAATATTACACTTAAGGAAGGGGATTTTATTGGTGGTAAGTATATTTTAAGAGCATATACCCAATGGATGCTTAATTTCGGGAAAGATTATATTTTTGAAAAAGCAATCTATATATCGGGCCGGGGCGGGCTTGAGAATAAACACCAACCAAATAAAACTTTAAATCAAAAAGAGATTGATCTCCAATTCCTTCCCGAAGGTGGAGAAATGGTTGCCGGTGCTCTAAATACTATAGCTTTTAAGGCTATTGGTAGCGATGGAAAGGGATTGGATGTAAGGGGTGACATAAGAGATGATGAAAATAATTTAATCTGTAGCTTTCAGTCTGAACATTATGGAATGGGACGGTTGAAGTTTGAACCTGAGGCAGGTAAAAAATATCACGCAGTACTTCAATCACCGCTTGCGGGTACTGAAATTGCATTACCTATTGCAGCTGATAAGGGCATTATTCTGTCTGTGTCGGATCCTTATCAGGATTCGCTGATAGTTAATTTAATAGCTTTGGGTAATATTGAAACCTCACAAGAGTCCTCATATTATCTCATTGGGCATTCGCGCGATGTAGTTTGCTATGCTGCAACTCTTAACTTTAGGAATAGAAAAGAGATCATTTCTAAAGTATCTAAGGCTCGGTTTCCTACCGGTGTTGCCCATTTTTCATTATTCAGCTCATCTTACAAGCCGCTTAATGAGCGTGCTGTTTATATCGACCATAAAGATGCATTAAAAGTTGACGTTCAAAATCAGGTGCACAGAGATAGTGTTTCTTTAGAATTGAGTGTTAAAGATTTTAATAGTGCACCCCTCGAAAGCACTTTTTCCCTTTCGGTAACCTCCGACAGCTTGATTTCCGTACCAGATCTGCAATCTACTATTATCAGTCATGTTTTATTAGAGGCAGACATAAAGGGATATATTGAAAATCCTGCATATTATTTAACCGGCACTCCGGATGCGACTAAAGCATTGGATCTGTTGATGCTTACACAGGGCTGGACAGGACATAGTTGGAAAGACGTGCTTAATCCTGCAACTGAACCAAAGTTTAAGCCGGAAAAGGAATTTACAATAAGAGGCAAATCAATAAATAATCTGACAGGCAAACCTCGGGCAAATACAATGGTAGTGCTTAGCAGTAAAAAACCATTACTTTATCTTGATACACTAACTGCTGCTGATGGGTCATTTTTGTTCAAGAATATCCCTCCGGTTGGGAACGAAGTATTTATGTTAGCTGCTAAAAATTCTAAGGGCAAAGATTCAAATGTGAGGATCGAGGTAGACGAGCAACCAAGTAATTTGAATGTCTTCGGTAATGTTAAGCCAATAACCTTAAGCAATGCGAATATTGTTGGATTTACTGAGAAGAAAAAGGAGTTTCTAAAGAAGCAGGGTATTTACCGGGCTGATAGAATAAACGAGTTGAACGAGGTAGTTGTTTCTGGTAAAAAGATAGTCAGGGATTCAAAGAATAGAAATGGATCTGGGAAGGCTGATATCATTCTAAATGAAACTGATCTAAAACAGGCACCAGAAATGACTCTTTTGGATTTGTTTTTAAAGAATGTCAAAGGTTTTAGGTTGATCCGAGGTCCCGGAACGTATAGTTACGCAATTTATAATAAACCTTTAAAGTTGGTATTTGATGGAACAGACCCATTCTACATCGAACAATCTCCGGAGACAAATTTCCTGGAGGACTTTAAAGCCAAAAATGTGAAAGGTATTGAAATTATGACTTCAATAGGTAATGTGCAAGCCTATCAGAATTATTTTAGTCCTGAATCTGCCATGGCAAACATGGCATCCACAGGCGGCACCAGAGGAATGGCTCGATTAGGAGACACCGTTTATGCCGAGATAACGACTTATGCTGAGGTAAGTTCAATAATAAGGCAACGTACCGGAATGCAGATGATACGCGTTGTCCCTTTTTCTACAGCACGTAAATTTTATAATCCTAAATACATCGTTGAAAAAGATAAATCCTACCAGGAATTTAAACCGCTGGTTTTTTGGGAGCCGTCAATACTTACCGGTACAGATGGCAAAGCAAAAATTAATTTTTATCACAAAAATAAACCTGGAAATTATACTTTAATTTTAGAGGGAAGTGATATGAATGGTAATGTAGGTTACACGAGACAAATCTTTACTATAAACTAGTTATCTAAATATCTGCAGAGAAAAGGTTCAAAATATGTTAATGCAATCCCCTATATAAAGAGAGTAGCTATCTGGCCTATCACCGTTCATGAGGTAAAAAAGAAAGATAGACAATTAAGAGGCTTCTAAAAATTGATTTAGTCCAGCCTAAAAAGGTATTGGTGTCACCCAGAACCTATTATGTTCATGTCGAAAATCAGGGAAATACCCATGGAGAACCGAAATAAATAATTAATTTAACGGGAAGCAAAATAAGTGTAAATGTGAGTGGTAATTTCGTTATATTTATAACACTTTCAAAGCAAATAACCATTATAAAGTTTATCGAGTGCTTTCAAGTAAACAAATATCTGCGGACGATCAATCTCTATGGAACGATTTTAGAGACGGGAGTTCTGTTGCTTATACTGCCTTGATTACAAAATATTCAAATGTTCTCTTCTGTTATGGAATCCGGTTTATACAGGATAGAGATTTTGTTAAGGATTGTATTCAGGATATTTTTTTGGAGCTATGGAACCGGAGGGAAAATATCAACTCTACGGCTTCGGTAAAGTCTTATTTATTCAAATCATTACGACTTCGGATATTCAGAGAAAAAAGCAAATGGACCACGAACCAAAGTCTCAATGAGGATTATTGTTTTGAGATAGAGTTTAATATAGAATCGAAGCTTATCGAAGATCAGACGGCTGAAGAAATGCGTTCAAGGATTTCCTTAACATTAAATAAACTTCCTAAAAGGCAAAAGGAAATCTTGTATCTACGCTTTTACGAGGGCTTTAATCATGATAAAATTTCCCAGGTAATGGGATTATCTAAGCAATCTGCTTATAATTTATTGCACGAATCTATAATTCATTTAAAGGAAGCATGGTTTCAACAAACAGTTCTTCTTTTTTTACTCCTTTTCGCTTAGATATAGCCTTTTCTTTTCATAGTCACATTGTAGCTGAGAGTATTAAACTAAATATGGCTCGATCTAAATGCGTTTTGAAGTAATTGTGGGGCCATATTCTTTTGCTCGGCCCTCTGTGTACTTGTCAGGGATTTAAAGATCAATTTAACTACCATGTTATTGCAACATAGCACAAGCTGAATCGAGAGCGTTGCAACTATTTTCCTGTAAATCACCTATGTTACCATCATTGTCTTCTGTCTGGATGTTTTTTGTGTGAAATTAATTCACTGTTTTACAACTAGTTGAGAAATATTTTAAATTTAGACCAGTAGATTTTTGGGTTTTTGGAATAATGCTTTTAATTAACCCAATAAACTTAGCTTTGAAAAATTATTCCGACTATGATCTGGTTGATTTTCTATCAGACGATTCGTTTGTAGAATGGGCAACCGGTAAATCTTTAGAGAACCAAAACTTCTGGACTTTGTGGCCCGGGCAATATCCTCATAAAGCCGAGGTGTATTATCAGTCACTTGAAATAGTATCTAATTTAAAAATCGAGCCGATATCTGGTTTGACGGATTGGGAGCTTTCACAATTACTTACTCAAATAAGCAACAAAACCATTTATGCGGGTGGTCCTGATCGTAAAATAAACTGGTACCAGCAAAGATGGTTAAGAGTCGCTGCAAGTATTTTATTGATTTCGACAATAGGTTTCTGGACTTATTTCAGGGTAAATGCCACAAAAGAAGAAGCTTTTAGTAAAATTCCAATCAAAGATCATGAAGTTGTTTTGACTGAGCCTGGTGTTATTCGTTTACCCGACAATAGTATGGTAATATTGAAGCCTCGAAGCAAGTTAACTTATTCTTCAGCGTTCAAAAAAGAAACGAGGGATGTGTATTTAGAAGGAGAAGCTTTTTTTGAAGTTTCTAAGGACGAGAATAAACCATTTATCGTTCATGCTGATGAACTTATTACAAAGGTATTAGGAACTAGCTTTTCTGTCAGGGCGTATAAAAAAGACAAAGAGTATCAAGTGACTGTCAATACCGGGAAGGTTTCTGTTTTTACCAAACACGATACTTCTGGTTATTCAATTAATTCAGGCTCTTTAACAAGTATTGGAAAAGGTATTCTGGTTAAACCTAATCAGCAAGCTACTTTTTATAGAAAACAAACTAAACTGGTTAAAACTAAGTTAGATCGGCCAACTGCTCTTTCAGCCGAACTTGCAGATGGTTCATTGAATTTCCAGGAGACACCATTTTCAGAGGTTGTAAAAGTTCTTAATCAGGCTTATGCAATCAATATATCTTACGACAAAAATTTAATGGCCAATTGCCCCTTAACTGCGTCACTCTCTAGCCAGCATTTGTACGAAAAGCTTGACCTGATCTGCCAGGCTCTTGAAGCTCATTATGAAATTATTAACGGGGTTATTGTGATTAAGGGCAATGGAGGATGTAATAAACAAATTGTAAACTAAACCACTAATTATGATAGGAAGCTAACTTAAAAAAAACCGGTAGTGTTGACGCACTACCGGGTAAATTCTCCCATTTATTAACCAATTGCAAGCGATTATAAATGGACTTTTCGAATTAAATGATCAATTCACTTAACCAATCCTAAATTATGAAAAAAAAGCCTATACAGGTAGTAATTATGCAAATTACCTTTCAACTTGCTATAATCCTTTCTTTAGCGGGAAGTGCTATTGCTAAGGAAAGCAAAGCGCAGGGAGCACTAAATACGAATGTAACTTTAAATGCAGAGTCAGAAAAGTTTTATAAAGTGTTAAGTTCTCTTGAAAAACAAACAGATATTAAATTTATCTATAGCTCCGCTATTATTAATTCGGACAGGAAAGTATCTTTTTCTGTCGATAACAAACCTTTAGGGGAGGTTCTGAACGAGCTTTTGCCGACCTTACAGTTGACTTATCATGTGGCTGGAGATGTGGTGCTTATTAAAAGGTACCAGCAAGAGGAAGTCATTTTTTCTCTGGTAAAAATTACAGGGAAAATTACTGATGAACGGGGAGATCCCTTAGTGGGCGTGAGCATCCAAATAAAAGGCACTTCTGTGGGAACTGTGACCGACATCAACGGACTGTATTCTATTTCTGCAGAGGAAGGAAGCTCTCTTATTTTTAGTTATATAGGCTTTGAAAGTCAGACATTACCGGCTCACGAAGGCACGCTTAACGTGATGATGAAGGCTGCGGGCACACAACTAAATGAGGTGGTAGTGGTCGGTTACGGAACCCAAAAACGTTCAGACATTACAGGCTCCGTAGCTTCTGTATCAAAAGAACGTTTATCAAAATTACCGGTTAACAACGTTATGCAGGCTATTCAAGGTGCAGTATCGAATGTAACCGTTAATCAGGCATCGTCAATACCTGGTGATGCGCCTTCGGTTCAGGTACGTGGCAGAAACTCTATCACTGCTTCTTCTGACCCTTATATAGTTGTAGATGGTATCCCATTGTCAAAAACAGACGGATCAATCAATGATATCAATCCAAATGATATCGAATCCGTTGAGATCCTGAAAGATCCATCAGCGGTCGCAATTTATGGTGTGAACGGATCAAACGGGGTTATTCTTATTACTACTAAGCGTGGTACAACAGGTAAGCCGACTATCCGCTATAGCACATATGCCGGGGTAGAAAACGCTACAGATGTATTAGAAGGTGTGTCGTCTGAAGAGATGATTGCAAGGTATAAAGAGTATGCGAGGATTAACTCGCTTCCCCTGTTTAACGGAGGCCCAGTAAGAAATGAATACGAATTGGAAAACTATCAGAACGGAGTTTCAATAGACTGGCTCGATGCCGTAATGCAGACAGGTGTTAATCAAAATCACAACTTAAGTGTGAATGGCGGTAATGAGTTTGCTAAATATTATGTATCAGGTGATTATATGTCCCAAAAAGGTGTGGTAATGGGATATGATTACAAACGATACTCCTTTCGTCTAAATACCGATATTAAACCTACAAAGTACATTACCGTAGGGACCTCTTCGTTTCTTGTGTCGCATAACCGCGATGGTGGCCGTGCGCACCTTTTGAACGCGATGGCAATGACTCCATTTGCGAGAATGTATGAGGCTGACGGGTCGCTTACACAATACCCTATGAAGGGAGAGCAATTATGGCCCAATCCTTTGCTACCCACTACCCTGGATCCGGAAAGACGCTCATTTAATATGACCTTAAATGGTTACGGAGAGCTGAATTTCGGCGAACTTGTAAAACCTCTTAACGGATTAAAATACAGATTCAATGGCGGATACAGCTATGTTCCCGGCCGTATTAATGAATATGAAGGGAAAACTGTATTTAATGCGGCAGGATTAGGAAGATTAACCAACACCGAATCGCAAAGTTATACCCTGGAAAATATCCTAACTTATAACAAAGATATTGGCAAACATCATTTCGATTTTACGGGCTTATATGCTGCGAAACAAAAGTATTTCCAACGTGTAATAAGTACAGGTCAGTCATTCCCGAATGATGATCTTGGATGGGGAAATCTTTCAGGGGCTACTACTCAGACAGTATCATCTTTTGCCGACAAATATAACACGACCTCGCAAATGGGTCGCATAAACTACGGCTTTGACAGTAGGTATATGTTAACACTTACTATGCGCAGAGACGGATCTTCAGTATTTGGTGCTAATAATAAATATGGCACATTTCCTGCAGCAGCAGTTGCCTGGAATATTCACAATGAATCATTTATGAAGCCATTAAGCGAGGTTGTAAACAATCTTAAACTCCGCGTTTCTTATGGTTTATCCGGAAACGAAGCGATCGGAATATATGGATCATTAGCACTGTTGAATACGACCGGTCTGGCTATGGGTGGACAGTCCAGAACGGCGCTTGATACACGCGATGAAATGGGAAATGGAAACCTTCAATGGGAAAAAGCGAAAAGCTTTAATACAGGTCTTGACTTTGGGTTTTTGAACAACCGGATAAGCGGATCACTCGATGTTTATAAAACCAGAACCCATGATTTATTGCTTTACCAAAGTTTACCTCGTTTAACAGGTTATAACAGAGTTTATTCCAACCTTGGTGAACTGTCTAACACAGGTCTTGATATAACTTTAAATACGCGGAACATTGTCAAGACAGATTTCACATGGTCAAGCGTAATCGTATTTGCAACAAATAAAAACAAGATCCTTAACCTTTACGGTGACGGGCTGGACGACTTGGGCAACCGTTGGTTTTTAGGTCAACCTGTAGGTGTTATTTACGATTATACCAACTTAGGTATATGGCAGCAGGATGAAATTACTGCAGGTTTACATACAAAATGGGATGCGAATGCAAAAGCCGGAGATGTGAAGTTAGCCGATCTTAATAGTGATGGTAAAATAAACAACGACGACAGAACCATTTTGGGTCAAACTTCACCAAAATGGACAGGTGGTCTAACCAATACATTAACTTATAAAGATTTCTCACTGAATATTTTCATAAACACCGTTCAAGGCGCTTTACGTAATAATTCGCAGCTCAATGCGGCTTCAGACGAGATGGGACGCCGAAACTCACCAGCAATTATCGGTTATTGGACTCCAGAGAATAAAAGCAATGAATGGCGTTCCTTGCATAATCAATCCAATAGATATGGCTACGCCTTCCCTAAAGACGCAAGTTTCACCCGTCTGAAAGACGTAACCTTAAGTTATAGTTTACCTAAGTCGCTTATGGGTAAAATTGGTATTGTCGGCTTGCAAGTGTATGCCAGCGGCCGTAACCTGTATACCTGGACAGACTGGATTGGATGGGATCCGGAAGCCCGTGATATTACACGGGGATCTGATAACGCCGATCTTAACTATCCAATGGTAAGAAGCTTTGTCATGGGTGTTAATGTAAACTTTTAACAGACAAAATTATAAATCATGAAATATAACAAATATATATACGCTATTCTCGCAGGCGCAGCTTTGATAGCGACGTCTTGCAAAAAAGACTTTTTGGAAGAAAAGCCTTACTCTAACTATAGCACAGCGGCCATCAGCAACTCTACTATTGAAGCGCAGCTAGTAGGCTTGCACCGCAATTATGCTGATCTCTGGGGTTGGAGTGACCAACAGGGCTTTACCTCAGCCTGGCAAATCGGTATGGATATTACCAGCGCGGGTGCAACTCAGGGTGTGGAGAATGGGTTCTATCAATATGCTACTTTGAATTCGGAGAATGCTGCGGTGGGTTATTTATGGACAAGGTGTTATGACTTTATTAATAATGCTAATATTATTATTAAAGCAGCCGGCGACAACAACAAAGTGGCCAGCGCTGAGGCAAGATTTTTCCGAGCTTATGCTTACAATATCCTGGCGACTCTATGGGGTGATGTGCCCTTGTTGACAGAGCCAATTACGGTTCCAACTTTCAACCTCACTCGCCAAAAAGTTGCTGACATAGATGCTCTTATTGACGGGGATCTGACTTATGCTGTCGCTAACCTGCCTGATGCTGGCAAGGCAGTAACTGAGAGTCGTATTAATAAGGATATCGCACGTCAATTAGCGGCTGAAGCCTACCTGCGCATTGGCATGCGGGATAATACTTACTTTGCTAAATCGGAGCAAATGTCTACCGCTATTATCAGTAATACCAGATACAAGCTGATTGAAGCGAGGTACGGTAAATTTACAGGTGAAGGTGGTGATTATTATCGTGACATGTTCCGTTTTGGTAATCAACGCTTTTCTCAGGGAAATACGGAGGCTATCTGGACATTTGAAATGGAATATAATCGCAATGTGCCCAACGGAACAATTGCCAGTCCTCAGCAACGCCGTGTATGGCAGCCAGGGTATCATAATTGGGCTGAAATGGTAAATGCTGATTCTTTAGGCGGTCGTGGAAACGGACGTCTTCGGTTAAGCAACTTTATGAAATACACTGTATGGCAGGGTCTGCAAGGCGATATCCGTAACAGTAACTACAATATCCGTCGTACTACCAATTATAACAAGCCTGGAATTAATAAAGTAATCGGTATTACCGCAGACGGATTCCGCGCAGGAACAAATGATGTAGCGGTAACTACAAAAACCATAAAAACCGGTGATAAAGTTATCCCGTTCCGGGCCGACAGTTTGGTAACATGGTATCCCTATCCCACGAAATGGGGTGGATATGATCCTACAGATGATTTCGGTTTTGCTGTAGTTAAAGATTGGCCGGCAATGCGCTTGGGCGAAACATACCTTTTACGTGCCGAGGCTCGTTTCCGTCAGAACAATAATACGGGAGCCGCTGACGATATCAACAAATTACGTGACAGAGCTTTTAAACAGGCACGAATCACTCAAAACAACCCTAATCTGGGAAAAGTAAGTGCGGCAGACATCAATATCGAGTTTATTCTTGACGAACGGGCACGCGAACTTATTGCAGAGGAAAATCGTCGGATGACTCTTGTTCGTACTGGTAAACTTAAAGACCGGATCGCTAAGAATGGTGATCCAGGTCCGGCAGATAAAATTACTACTGGCTTTCAGGATTTTAACGCATTGTTACCAATCCCATTGAATGAGATTCTTCTTAACAACAAAGGAGGACAATCATCATTAGTTCAGAATCCGGGCTACAGTAAATAATTGAGTGAATTAAATTGTAAGTTCTTAGAGAAGACGCCGTCCCTCGAGAGAAATTCAATTGAACGAGGATGCAGAGTTAAACAAAATCCTGGTTAAAATGAATAATAGTTCCCTCCATATAATTGGTTAATAAAAAGGCTGTCAGGACGCTCGTCCTGCAGCCTTTAAAATTGATAAGGATCCTGATCTGCTGGACGGCATCACAAACTAACTGCTGTACATGAAAGCGGTCTGAAATGAAACAAGATTGGCTTTAGGAAAACTCTGCCTGACGATCCGTTCCACTGCTGAGGACTAGGTCTAAGGTGACTTCTTTAATCTTATTTCGCTCGTTCTCTCGATCCGACGACCTTCCATGTCCCCCAAAATCATAGATTTAAAAGATCAACCGATTCAACTACCTGTTCCAATTTAGCATCAACTGAATTGGGAGGATGTATTCCGCAATCCCTGAACAAATTTTCATCTGCCGGCCCTAACAGGAAAGGAGCTGAATTTCATTTTCTTTCAGCCAGTAAATCATCTGAACTTTCACCTTTTAATTCTTTTTTTACTGTAAGTTAATTTGCTGTTTTATAGTGATTTAAGAGAAAATAGTTTCGATTTTACCAGTAGATTTTTCCTGTTTTGGAATAATACTTTTAATAGAACCAACGAACAAAATTTGAAAAATTATTCTCACTATGACATGGTTGATTTCCTATTAGACGGTTCGTTTATAGAATGTGTAAGAGGTGAATCTTTACATAACGAAAGTTTCTGGACTTCATGGCCAGAGAAATTTCCCCATAAAGAGGAGGTATATTATCAGTCCTTGGAAATAGCATCAAATTTAAAAATTGAGTCAGTAGGAGGTTTGACACATTTAGAGCTTTCGGATTTAATAACTCAGATAAATAATAAAACTATTAATGGTGAAATTGTTACCAGCGAACCTCGTATCGGTTGAATTTTTTGAGATCATAGATTTGGAATTGTGCTCAAAGGAAAGGGATGTAATTAAAAAGGAAAGGGATGTAATAAACTAGATCACTGATTATGAAAAAAGATAAGTAGTAAAAAAAAACCGATAGTGTTGTAGCACACTACCAGATTTGCCCCATTTCTTAATTCCAAGCGATTATAAATGGGCTTTTGTCGAATCAACGAATTAATCCATTTACCAACTTTAAAATTATGAAAAAGAAGCCTATACATATAGTAATTATGCATATTAGCTTTCAATTTGCCATAATTCTTTCATTAATAGGGAGTGCTATTGCTAAGGATAGCAAAGCGCAGGGAGCATTAAATACGAAAGTAACTTTAAATGCAGAGGCGGAGAAGTTTCACAAAGTATTAAATTCTCTCGAAAAGCAAACCGATATAAAATTTATCTATAGCTCTGCAATTATCAATTCGGACAGAAAGGTATCTTTTTCTGTGACGCAAAAACCTTTAGGCGATGTGCTGGATGAGCTGTTGCCGACATTACAATTAACTTATCGTGTTGCCGGAGATGTGGTACTTATCAAACGATACCAAAAGGGAGAAACGGTCTTTTCTGTGGTAAAAGTTACAGGGAAAGTTACTGACGAAAAGGGAGAGCCATTGGTGGGAGTGAGCGTAAAAGTTCAAGGCGCCGCTGGAGGAACTGTGACCGACATCGATGGATTATATTCCATTTCCGCAGAGGAAGGCAGTTCTCTTGTTTTTTCTTATATAGGATTTGAAAGCCAGACATTACTCGCTCGCGAAGGCACACTTAATGTGGTGATGAAGACTTCAGATACACAATTAAGCGAAGTGGTTGTAGTTGGTTACGGAACTCAAAAACGTTCTGATATAACTGGATCTGTTACATCTGTGCCTAAAGAACGGTTCACTCAGCTGCCGGTAACAAATGTTTTGCAGGCAGTACAGGGAACTGCACCGGGTATAACTATTACGCAGGGTTCTTCGGTTCCCGGGGCTCAGCCGGCAGCCCTCATTCGGGGTCAAAATTCTATTACTGCACAAAGTGGTCCATATATCGTCGTAGATGGTATCCCTTTAAGTAAAACAGGAGGGTCCTTAAATGACATTAATCCAAATGATATCGCTTCTATGGAAATCCTTAAAGATGCTTCTGCGGTGGCGATCTACGGTACAAACGGAGCCAATGGAGTTATACTCATTACTACAAAACGAGGAACCACAGGCAAGCCTGTGATAAAGTATAACGTTTACGCTGGAGTAGAGGGAATGGCCAATACACTTACACCACGATCAGGGCCGGAATATGTGCAGAAGTACGCAGATTGGTTGAAACAAACCGGGCAAACTCAAACCCAACCTGTTCCTAATTTAAATGAATTGGCAAATTATCACGCAGGGAGAACAATAGATTGGATTGAGGAAACTACACAAACAGGTATTTTGCAAGATCATAATCTAAATATCTCAGGTGGATCTGAAGATGTCAAATATTTTATATCCGGAGACTATTTGCATCAAAAAGGGGTAATAAAAGGATATCAATACAAGAGGGCCAGCATTCGTTCAAACGTGGATGTAAATGTTACTAAATTCCTCACATTAGGGACCTCTCTTTTTGTGACGAATAATAACTATGATGGAGGAAGAGCCAACTTGTTAAATGCCACTGCCATGAGTCCTTATGGACAGCAATATAATGCTGATGGTACCTATACAATATTCCCAATGTTCCCCGAGCAATTATTTTCGAATCCATTGCTTGGACTTACCACCGACCGCGAAGACAGAAGCACCAACCTGAATGGAAATGCTTATGGCGAAGTGAAATTTTCCGGCAAATTAGATGGCTTGAAATTTCGCTTAAACGCAGGTTATTCATATATCCCGGCGAGGAATGCTAATTATGTGGGAAGGTCGGCAAACGATATGTTAGGAACCGCAACTACTCAGTCTTCAGAAACAAATAGCTATACCATTGAAAATGTCTTGTCGTATAACAAAGATTGGGAGAAACACCATATTGATGTTACAGCATTGTACAGTGCTCAACAAAGAAGGTTTTCCAGGACTAATGCGAATGCGAGTGGATTTGTTAATGATGAGTTGAGCTTTAATAATTTGGGTGCCGGTAATACACGTACCAGCGAATCATATGCAGATAGGTACGCTTTAAACTCTCAAATGGGAAGAGTTAATTATTCTTATAATAGTAAATACTTGTTTACACTAACTGCTCGTCGGGATGGCTCATCGGTGTTTGGTGCCAAGACCAGTAAATATGGCGTATTTCCATCAGCGGCTATTGGATGGAATATAAGTAGCGAGCCTTTTATGAAGGGAATTAGCTTTGTTGACAATCTGAAATTAAGGGTGTCATATGGTAAATCAGGTAACGAGGCAATTGGTGTTTATCAAACCATCACCAGAAGTGGCACAAATCGTTATCCGTTTGATGGAGTATCTTTAATCGGCACTGTACCCAGCGTTCTCGGCAATCCTGATCTTCATTGGGAAACAACACTGGGCTCAAATGTAGGATTAGATTTCAGGCTGTTAGAAAATAGAATTTCGGGATCACTTGATTTTTACAGCAATAAAACCAGTGATTTATTGCTAAGTAGAAGCCTGCCCATTATTACCGGCTATGGAAGTGTTTTTTATAATCTTGGTAAAACATCTAACAAAGGGTTTGAACTGAATTTAACTACCAAAAATTTAGAGGTGGCTGATTTTAGATGGGAAAGCGGGGTGGTTTTTTCAACTAACAAAAACAAGATTGTAGACCTGTACGGAGACAAACAAAGTGATTTGGGTAACCGGTGGTTTATAGGCCAACCAATTAATGTTATTTACGATTTCAGGATGCAGGGTGTTTGGCAAGTAGGAGAAGATCCATCGAAACAAGACCCCGGCGCCAAACCAGGCGACTTAAAGTTTGCGGATCTTAACGGAGATGGTAAGATAACTGCTGAAGGAGATAAGGAAGTGCTGGGCCGGCCGGATCCAAAATGGACAGGAGGCTTAACAAATACCTTTCATTATAAGAACGTGCATTTAAATGTTTTCATTCAAACCGCACAAGGCATGACACGGAACAATCCGGATCTTACTTATGCAGATGAAACCGGACGGCGGAATACCCCGGCCGAAGTAGGGTATTGGACAGCTGAGAATAGAAGTAATACCAGACCCGCATTATCCTATAATAATACCCGGGGATATGGATACGCATCCGACGCAAGCTATACAAGGATTAAAGATATTACACTAAGTTATGTTGTTAACCCTGAAGTTTTACAGAAGTTGAAACTGGGTGGTTTAACCCTGTATGCAAGTGGGCGTAATCTGGCAACATTCACTAACTGGATCGGATGGGATCCAGAAGCAAATTATTCTTCAAGAGGGTCGGGCGATTGGGTAAATAATTACCCTGTAAACCGCTCATTCGTTTTCGGTGCCAATATCTCTCTTCGTTAATTAACATTTAAAATATTGCTATGAAAAAGTATATAATATTCAATGTAATACTAATAGTTTCGCTGCTGGCCGGTTGTAAGAAGGATTATCTGGAGGAAAAGCCGTACTCATCCTTAACCCCGGCTGCCTTAAAAGATCCCTTGGGTTTTGAATCCTCACTTGTGGGTTTGTATAATCATTTAAGTACTTATTTTACCTGGTCGGGTGCGCAGGGATGGTTGAGTGTTTGGCAGGTAGGAACTGATGTGGCAAATGCCACAGCCAACCAACAGGGAATAGAAATTCCCTATTATAATTATTCCTTGCTTAATGCCGACGATGGTGCTGCAGGGCGTATGTGGGACAGAAATTACATTATGATTAATCTTACCAATACGATTTTGGATGGTTTGGCGGATCCAACTGCAACGTTAACTGAAGTTCAACAGGTCAGTATTGGCGCCGAAGCCCGGTTCTTCAGGGCTTATGCTTACAATAACCTTGCAACTTTGTTTGGAAGCGTTCCACTTATTACTCACACGCTAACAGCTCCGAAAACAGATTTCGTACGGGCACCCTTAGCTGATGTGAATAAGCTTATAGAAGATGATCTACTGTTTGCTGTTGCTAATTTGCCAGACGTGACAGCAGCAAAGCCCGGCCGGATAAATAAATATGTAGCAATGCAATTGTTGGCAGAGGCATATTTAAGAATGGGTAAACCGGATCTTGCTGAGCCGCAGGCTCAAAAGATTATCACTGACGGTAAATTTAGTTTGATCAAAAGTAGGTATGGAGTGAAGGCCAATCTTCCGGGTGATTACTATTCGGACATGTTTGTTTATGGAAATCAACGAAGGAAACAAGGGAATACCGAAGCTATTTGGGTCTTAGAGCAGGAATACGAAAGTATAGTGCCAGGCGGACGTACAGATAATGCTCAGCATCGGCGCGTATGGGTATCACAATATTATGATGTTAGCGGAGGAGGAATGTCGCTTGCCGATTCACTTGGCGGTCGTGGTCTGGGACGTTTGAGATTAAGTAATTGGGTAATATATAATTTGTATTCTGCCGACGATGTGAGAAACTCCAAACATAATATCAGGAGGCGGTTTTATTACAACAACCCTGATCCCAAATATGCTGATAAATATGGTAAACCAGTTCCGTATACAGGTCCAGATACCTTATACAAGATTGCTCCACATATCACCAAATGGGGGCAGTTTGATCCCAACGATACTTTTGGCTTCGCAATGATTAAAGATTTTATTTTAATGCGTTTAGGTGAGACCTATTTGCTTTTGGCCGAGGCGAAGTTTAAAAACGGAAACCTTCAAGGTGCTGCAGACGCAATTAACGAATTAAGAAAGCGCGCCTTTGCCAACTATCCGGCAGAGGGAATGGTACTTGCCTCACAGATCGACCTGAATTTCATTCTTGATGAAAGAGCAAGGGAACTAATCGGAGAAGAAAACAGACGTATGACCTTGATGAGAACAGGTACATTGGTAGAACGGGCTCTGAGGCTTAACCCAAATGATAAGAACAAGCCAATAAGTGGCCTTACAACCACTCATCTCTTGCTTCCAATTCCATTGAGAGAAATTCAACTGAACAAGGATGCAGTCTTAGGTCAAAATCCAGGATACAATTAATATCATTTAAGACCCTTCCTTAAGATTGGTTAAGTAAAGGCTGTTCCGACGCTAGTCGGGAAGCTTTTTAAACAGCAGAACTTCAAAGGACTGCTGTTTTTTTATGCTCATGAATGCTGAACCCTGTCACTACATTAAAAGCGAGATGCCTTTTGTTAATAATCTCAGAAATAATAAGCGGAATGTGTAAATCGTTCTTTACTTAAAAAAATCAATTTTATTTAATTTTAAATATTCTTTTTAAAGAACTGCCAACTTTACCGAGAGCATCCCTGCCGGCAAAGGTGTCTAATAGCGAGTGCTCCGCTTGCTGGAGATCTTCCATGCTGATGCCTTGATCAAGTTGCTGAGGATATAGAATAATAAAACTGTTGTTTTTGAAGTAATTGCTCAGATAATATGGAAGCTTTTCCAGCTGATAGCTGAAGGAGATATGCTCGGTTCTGGAAGTGATAATGACAAACAAATCATTGTTTTTAAGCTCACTCGTGAAAATTAAAAAATCGTCCCAATTGCTAAAGCTATTCAGTTGAATTTTAGCGGAACTTGCCATGCTTTGATGTGCTTTCTCTAATTCGATACTTGTTTTATCATTCGCATAAAACATAATTGGCATTCCTGCTTCTTTTGCAACCGTAATCAGTTTTTGAAACCAATGCAAGAAACCTGGTTCCAGTTCAGCATTTGGAGGAACTGCCACCACCATTCTTTTCAAGGTATTGAAAGGCTGGGCCGACTTATAAATATAAATCGTATCAGATACTCGTTTGAAAATATTTTCTGCGGTGAGTCCAAAAAAGTCCTGCTGTGTCGAATCATGGTGCAATCCGATAAGGATATCTGTTATATTATGTTCTTTAATTGTGTAAATAATGCCATTGGTGATATTTACGTCAAACCTGGTTATGGGAATCAAAGTATTCTCGGTAGCTGCCGCATGTTTTACTGCCTTTTCTATGATTTTTTTCCCGGTTGCAGGCGGTTCAATAGTTGCTCTTTCATCATGTGTAACGTGCAAGGCATAAACAGGTATAGTGCTATTGTGCGGTTTTAGCATTAAGCCCAGATCAACAAGCTCAGAAACCGTTTCGGGATAGGCCAGCGATATTAAAATCTTTTCATCTGTTCCTTGATGGGTCCCCTTATTTTGCTCTTCTTTTAAAGCTAATTTTTGCGATGCCCTTTCGACTGTGAAAGAACTGAGCGTGCATGTGACCAGTATCATAAGAATTGTACCATTCAGAACATCTTCGCTCAATAACCTGATGGGTTCGCCGGAAGCAGTTTCAGCGAGGATGATGTTATATCCTACTAAAACAATAGCCAGGGTGGCCCCAACTCTTGCATTGCTTAGTCCGAAGATAAGTTGTCGTTCCTCCGGGGATAAACGGAAAGATTTTTGCGTAAGTATTGCTGCAAGAAATTTTGAAACCACGGCTATAGATATCATTACTGCCGCTACTTGTATTGCACCCCATCCTTTGAAAAGTACGCTTACATCTACAAGCATCCCAACACTAATCAAGAAAAAAGGAATGAAAAAAGCATTTCCAACAAAATCAATACGATTCATTAATGGTGAAAGATGAGGGATGAACCGGTTTAAAGCAAGTCCTGATAAAAAGGCTCCGATAATTGCTTCAAGTCCTGCCACTTCTGCAAGAAAGGCACCCAAAAATACCATGGCCAGCACGAAAATATATTGTGATATATGGTCGTCAAACCGTTTGAAAAACCAGCGCGCAATGATTGGAAACAGAAAAAATATAATGCATCCGAATGCTAAGCATCCGATAATTAACCGTATCCAAAAGTCCGGCCCGATATCTCCTTCTGTCATACCAGTTACGGTCGCCAATACCAATAAAGACAAAATATCGGTTACAATTGTCCCTCCGATTGTTAAAGTCACCGCTCTTATTCTGGCGATGCCATACTTACTAACAATTGGATAGGCAAGTAACGTATGGGTAGATAGCATACTGCCGAATAATATGGCTGGGAAGATGCTGAATCTTAAAATGTGATACGCCGCAAGGCTACCCAGCAGTAATGGAATCGCGAATGTAAATAGCCCGAACACAAGGCTTTTCAATCTTGTCTTTTTAAATTCTTCAATATCGATTTCCAGGCCCGCAATAAACATAATATATAACAATCCTACTGTGCCAAATAACACTATACTGCTATCGCGGAGCAGAAGATTGAATCCATACGGCCCAATAACGATACCTGCAATGATTAAGCCGATAATGTGGGGAATTTTGAGTTTATTAAATAAAATCGGCGCAAACAGTATAATAAATAACACCAGCGAAAATATAATCACAGGGTTTTTTAAGGGAAGCGAGAAATCCAGCGCAGATAATAAGATCATGCCAATCAAAAGATTATAGTTTTTCTGCTTTAAGCTGGTAAACAATTTTGCATTTACCGGCCTGATTGATGATTCGTTGCCCTTCCATTAAGTTCGCTAATGCTGGGTTTAGATTTAGTACTACCCGCATCTGGGTTTCAGAGTCAGGTGCTTGCTCAAGGGATAGCTCCAAGGTGTTTTCTTTAAGAAATCCACTATAGCTTCTAATCAACTGTTTATTGGCTACAACTTTTGCAATCACTTTGCTATGTTGATAGTAAATATTCCAGTGCTCGGTTTTGGTGTCACCAATGGCAGAACCTTCACAACTGGTTTCGGTGCATTCCATCGTTATTTTCCAATCGCCCACAAGCTTCGGATCAACTACTCCTGCAGTATCTGAATAACTGTTTAAGCTATCGATGATATGTTCTTTCTTTATTAATGCCTGCTCCCTTAAGCTAAGTTGCTGCTCCCAAATTTTTAATTTTTGCTCCCTTTTTTCGAATTCTTTTTCACGTTTTTTATTTTCCCCGCAGTTGCTAAGCAGTAGGGTAAATGCCAGGAAGATTAGATAGTTAAGTTGAAATGACCGCATTTATTATTTGTTGGAACGAACCAATTTACAAAACCTTTTTAAAACCACCGGCTTTTGCCGATTAATTAAAAGCGCAGAATCGCAAGAATTGTTTTAGGTGTGAAAGGGTGAAGGGTATCAACTCTGTGTTTTTCTGAAAACAAATTCACGCCACGATTATTAATTTAAAAGGTTGTAAATAATATCTCTAAAAGATTAATAAGGATGCGCTGTTCCATGGTTTAGAAAATTTGATGGATTTTATTATTGGAGCTCCAACCGGTGAGGGGGTAGTGATTTTTATTAAATAGCACATTTACCTTGTATTGACTTTTGAAATGATTTTATTGAAGGGAGATTTCATTTTTGGGGCAAGCAAAATTCCGTATGAAGAAATTATGCAACTTGAAAAAAGCTCGCCAGAAATTGTCGTTTTCGCAATACCTGTAGTCGCGATTTTTACCTGTCTTGAAATTGGATATTCCTGGTATTTAGAAAAGAAAAATTATCGGATAAAAGAATCTGTCGGATCAGTTTTAGTGGGTTTCGGAAATATTGGTATTAACCTGCTCATAAAAGCAGCATTATTTTATGGCTTGGTATGGATCTATAATGCCGTGCCTTGGCGAATTTCCTTTAATTGGTGGACAATTCTCCCCTGTTATATCTTCTTTGATTTTTGTAGTTACTGGTCACATCGGATTTCTCATTTCTGCCGGTTCTTTTGGGCAACACACGTGGTGCATCATTCTGCCGAACATTATAACCTAACTGTTTCCTTCCGGATGAGCTGGCTCCAAAACTTGAAAATCGTCTTCTTTTTACCGCTTGCTTTTATTGGCTTTCATCCGGTTATTTTTTTCGTCACCAGTCAAATAAGTGTTCTTTTCCAGTTTTGGGTACACACAGAATATATAGGCAGGCTGCATCCGCTGATAGAATATGCTTTCGCAACGCCATCTAACCATCGTGTGCATCATGGCTCTCAGAAAAAATATCTGGACAAGAATTTTGCCGCAACGTTTATTATCTGGGATAGGATTTTTGGCACATATCAGCATGAAGATGAACAACCCGAGTATGGTCTCACCACTAAAATAGGCGATCGGCTAAATCCTGTTTACCTTAATTTTCACGAGTTCTCTGACCTGCTGAGAGATGTGACGAAAGCTAAAGGGATAAGACAGAAATTTTTTTATGCTTTTGGCAGTCCTGCTGAAATTTACAAAAGAAAGTATCACGAAAAAAAATCAGAAATATCTACTCAATACCATAGCTATGAAAAGTAAAGCTCATATTAAGGGACATCCTCTCCATCCTATACTCATCGTATTTCCGGCAGCCTTCTTTACAGGGACAATTATACTTGATGTTTTGGCCAGCTTCAGCCAATCTGCCGTTTATTGGCAGGTCGGAAAATATTTAGAATTGGGCGGCATTATAGGAGGTCTGGGCGCTGCTGTTCCGGGTCTTATTGATTTTCTGTACACTGTCCCACCGAAAAGTTCTGCCAAAAGCCGGGCGGCAAAGCATGGACTGTTAAATACCGCGATGCTTTTATTATTTACTGCTGCTTTTTTCTTTCGACAAAATGAAAGCTCATTCACGATAATTGCTGTTGAACTGGCCGGAGGGATTCTTTTGTGTTTTGCAGGATGGATGGGAGGAACACTGGTTTACCGGAATCAGATTGGGGTCAATCCAAGATACGCCAATGCTGGAAAGTGGAAGGAGGCCTATTTCATGCAAACAAGTGGTATTGTTGAGGTGGCTGAGTTAAATGAACTGGAACCAGGTCAAATGAAATTGCTCCATTTCGCTCACAAAAGGATCGTTTTAGCTAGAACAATTAAAAGTCATGTAGCTTTCGATGATCGATGCAGCCATAAAGGAGGTTCCCTGGCGGGTGGATCTATGATTTGTGGAATCGTGCAATGTCCATGGCATGGCTCGCAGTTTGACGTTGAAAACGGAGAGGTCAAGGCTGGTCCGGCCGGCGATAAAATTTCTGTATACAAGGTCGAGGAAAGGGACGGAACGGTTTATCTCCAACTCAACCCTTAATACCTGATTGCCGCCTGGAGCTATTTACTTCGGCATCTCCTTACAAATTCTGTATTATGGACGAAAAAAGCAATTTTATAAAACCGAAAATGATGAGCAGACCTAATATGAGAGTGATGACTTTTTTTAAAACTTTTGGATCTGGACTAGAGCTAGATTCGGGTCGTAACATTAGATAAGGTCAATTACGTCTATTGAGGTAACAGTTAATTAATTTTATTTATTGTACTGGTGCTATACTTTATATGAAATATTGGAAATAATGTTACATCAATTTGCGAGTGTTTTTAGTTGCATTGTCCGAGAGCATAATATATCAATATAAAAATTAAGATTGTTGAAAGGCATCCGCCTCCAAGTTTTTTCGCTCCGTAACCTGCAATTAACGTTCTGAATAAGTTGTTCATTTTATTACCATTAGATTATAGATAAACTATAAAGCCAAGATAAAGTTTGGCTTTAGGAAACATCCTTTTTATAGCTATTAAGAATTTTTCGCCTTGTTTTTTATCACCAAATGCAAATCTAAAAGGCTTAATGAGCTAAACAGTTAATTTAAATCTACCTATGCGGTTAAAAAAGCGACGTTTCGTTCGCCTCAAAAACTCCTATGTGAGGCTGCTTATTTATCTTAGTAAGAGAATTTTATAAGCGATATGCGCGTCGAATTGGGAGCGCACAAATTTAACAATCATTTAAAAACTTAAGTATTATGAAAAAATTAGCAGTTATTTTATTTGTACTTGCAGCAAGTGTATCCTTTAGTAATGCACAAGGCCAGGGTGGTCGGCAAGGTGGTTTTCAGCAGAGGACTCCAGAAGAACGGGCAAAAATGCAATTAGACCGTTTGACAGAAACTGTGAAATTAACCGAGGATCAGAAAACTAAGGTTTCTGCTATCTACCTGAGTCAGTCAAAGTCAAGAGATAGCCTGTTTGCTGCGGCAGGGCAAGGTGGTGACCGTGGGGTAATGAGAACCAAAATGACAGAAATGTCGGCTGCAACAGACAAGAAGATTCTTGAGCTGCTAAATGAAGATCAAAAGCAAGCATACAACGCCTATATTAAGGAGCGTGCTAATAGAGGCTTTGGTGGCGGACAGCGTCCTCCACAGACAAATTAAAAACAGGAGAAAAAAATCATTAGGCCATCCAAATTTGGGTGGCTTTTTTGTTGCTATCATCCCGGGAAACTCCGCCTGCCACAGAGTTTTCAAACCCGGCGACAGTATTATAAAACTATCCGAGGAATATCTTCACTCCAAGGAAAATAGCAATTAATAAAAGAATTACTTCTATTACAATAGTAGCAGTCGCAACGTGGTTAATAATGGTGTTTGCTTTCATAACAGAGATTTAATTTAGTTATTGAATATACAATTAAAGTATTGGTTATCAAAATTATAACAAATAATTTATTAACGGGTTTTATAAAACTGTAAGTTAGTTCTCAAACATTTTATCATCAATGATGCTTATCATGGTTTGATTTGATCTTTGTTAAAATGAGCTTTTACTTAACATAAACTTAACATACCAGATGAGATTATTTAACATTAGCTTAATACTTTTGTTGGCGTGAAATATTAAATAAATCAACAATGAAAAAAATTATTTTATCACTTATCGTCGCTGCTTCTTTAGCTGCTTGTGGCGGAAAAAGCAATAAATCGACCGGAGAAGAATCTGGCGAAATTAAAATAGATGGTTCAAGTACAGTGTATCCTCTGTCAGAAGCAGTTTCTGAAGAATTCAGAACTGAGCAATCAAATGTGCGTATCACTGTAGGTGAATCAGGAACTGGCGGTGGTTTTAAAAAGTTTTCAAGGGCTGAAACCGACATCAACGATGCGTCAAGGCCAATTACTGCTTCAGAGATTGAATCATGTAAAGCAGCCGGTGTTGAATTTATTGAGCTGCCTGTAGCTTACGATGGTTTGGCTGTAGTGGTAAATAAGGAAAATACCTTTGTTGATTTTTTAACAGTTGCTGAATTGAAGACTCTTTGGGAGCCTGAAGCGCAAGGCAAAATCAAAACATGGAACCAGGTGCGTTCATCTTTTCCAAATGTTCCTATAAATTTATACGGTCCAGGCACTGCGTCCGGAACTTTCGATTATTTTACAGAAGCTGTAGTTGGTAAAGCTAAATCTTCTCGTGGTGACTATAACGCCAGTGAGGACGATAATGTGCTGGTTAAAGGGGTTTCTTCTGATAAAAATGCTCTTGGCTTTTTCGGTCTTGCCTATTTTGAAAACAATTCCGATAAATTAAAGCTGGTGCCTATTAACGATGGAAATGATGCAAATGGTGCAGGTGCAATCCTTCCATCGATCGAAACTGTAAGCAACGGAACATATGCTCCATTATCAAGACCTGAGTTTATTTATGTAAATGCTAAATCGGCTGATCGCCCCGAAGTGAAATCTTTTATAACGTTTTATTTAAGCAACGCGGGCAGTTTAGCGAAGGAAATTGGTTCGGTTCCTCTAAAGCCCGAAGTTTATAAATTAGTTCAGGAAAGATTCGATAAGAAAACTACTGGTTCTGCTTTTGCTGAAGGAGTAAGTACCATTGGTGTTAATATGGAACAACTTTTAAAGGCTGAATCTACTAAATAGCCTATCTAGGTTCCATTGTATTAAAAGGAGATTTTCGAATTCAATTAAATGAATTTTCGAAAATCTCTTAATGTTAAAAACTAATACAATTCTTGCGGTTTAAAAAAGACGATTAAGAAATTATATACATGTTAAGTATAAAAGAAAGACTAATAGAAGCTTTCCTTTTTATTTGTAGTTTTCTCACAATATTAATTACTCTGGGGATAATAATAGTATTGGCATCAGAAACTATTCAATTTTTTTCCCATGTTTCAATCGTCGAGTTTTTTACAGAAACAGAATGGACTCCACTTTTTGCTAATAAAAAGTTCGGTATACTGCCTTTAGTCACCGGTACACTTTTAGTAACATTTATAGCAATTTTAGTGGCCTTGCCTCTTGGTTTAACCATCGCTGTGTATCTTAATGAATATGCCAATCAGAAGTTTACTGCAGTTGTAAAACCTTTGTTAGAAATTTTAGCCGCTATACCTACCGTTGTATATGGTTTTTTTGCGCTAACATTTGTAACGCCGCTTTTACAGCAATTTCTTCCCGGTATGTCTGGATTTAATGCCTTGTCTGCCGGCTTAGTTATGGGAGTTATGATAATTCCTTATATATCATCTTTAAGCGAAGATGCTTTAAGAGCTGTGCCCAAGTCCTTGCGCGAAGCTGCTTATGGAATGGGTTCAACGCGTTTACAAACCGCGTTTAAAGTGATGGTTCCTGCAGCTTCTTCTGGAATAATAGTATCTGTTATTTTGGCTATTTCGCGGGCCATCGGCGAAACAATGATCGTTGCTATCGCTGCAGGGCAGCAACCAAAATTAACACTCAATCCACTTAACTCTCTTGAAACCATTACTACCTATATTGTGCAGGTAAGTATGGGAGATGTGCCTCGTAATTCCATAGAATACAGTTCTATTTTCTCTGCTGGGATGACTTTGTTTGTCTTTACATTTCTCTTAAATAATATTAGTTTCTGGATTAAAAGAAAATATCACCAGAAGTATGAATAATTCGCAGATTAACAGACTGAAAGATACGGCATTTAAATTTTTTGCCATTGCCTGCACCTTCTTTGGCTTGTTGGTTCTGGCCGTGCTTTTATACGATATTTTATCCAAAGGACTATCCCGGCTGGATTTCGATTTTCTCAGCAATCTGCCATCACGCTCGGCTTCCAGAGCAGGAATTTATACTGCTCTTTTGGGTATGATATGGATTTTGGTACTGACCGTTGTAATCGCTTTTCCTATCGGGATAGCTGCAGGCATATACCTGGAGGAATATGGAAAAAAAAATCGCTTCGCTAATTTTATAGAAATTAATATCGCTAACCTAGCCGGCGTACCCTCTATCATCTACGGAATTTTAGGTCTCGAGTTGTTCGGACGTATTTTAGGTCTTGGTAATAGCATTCTTACCGGAAGCTTAACCCTGTCGTTTTTGGTACTTCCATTAATAATTGTCTCCACTCGGGAAGCTGTTAAAGCGGTACCCAAATCAATCAGAGAAGCTTCCTATGGTTTAGGTGCTACAAAATGGCAAACAATATCTTCTATTGTGTTACCTTCTTCTTTTGGCGGAATATTAACTGGTTTAATTCTTGCAATTTCAAGAGCAATTGGTGAAACTGCTCCCTTAATTGTTATCGGAGCACTGGTTTATGTACCATTTGCCCCTTCCAGTCCAATGGACGAATTTACAGTACTTACAATTCAAATATTTAACTGGGTAACTCGTCCGCAAGCCGGATTTGTCACCAATGCTGCTGCGGCCATTATTATATTACTTTTATTTACTTTTATGATGAATGGTATCGCCGTGTTTTTACGAAATAGATATAATAAAAGAACAAGGTTTTAAAATCCGAGATGTACAAGCTTGAAGCAAGAAATATAAATTTATTCTATGGTGAGAAGCAAGCCCTGAAAGATATCAGTATTGGCATAGAACCAAACACTGTGACGGCTTTTATAGGGCCTTCTGGATGTGGAAAATCCACATTCCTAAGATGTTTTAACAGAATGAATGATTTAATCGATCATGTTAAAATTACTGGCGATATTCTGATTGACGGACGGAATATTTATAAAAGCAAAA
>CBFGOI010000066.1:0-25576 GCA_965650335.1 uncultured Pedobacter sp.
ATATTGACCGAAATCTGCCTCATTACATTCCACCCGTTAGATACTGTAAGGAATTTATCCGACAGAATACTGATCAACAGGCACAATGCAAAGAGCGCTATAAGCGATTGAAATTTTATCAGATAAGGTTTATATAATTTTAGTTCCATTACACTGGTTTAAATTGAATTAGGAATTGCTGCTTTTAAAATCACTTCTTCATTTGCCTCATTTATCGGAATTTGAGCCGTAACAGCACCTTCGGAAAGCACCATAACCCGGTCCGAAATCGTTAAAATTTCAGGCAACTCTGAGGACACCATAATGATTCCCATGCCTTTATCTGCAAGAGCTAGAATTAGCTTATATATCTCGTTTTTAGCGTTTATGTCTATGCCTCTGGTTGGTTCATCCAATAGGAATATTTTAGGATTAGTCGCCAGCCATTTTGCAATCACAATTTTCTGCTGGTTGCCTCCACTTAAGCTGTCGGCAGACTGCTTTCCTGACGATGTTTTAATCTTTAAGTCATCTGTGTATTTATCGCAGAGCTGAGATTCTTTCCAAAGATTCAGAATTCCCATGGTCTCCATATCCTTTAATGTGGTAATCCCGATATTTTTCTGAACGTTCAGTCCCAGTACTAAACCGTCTTTTTTCCGATCCTCGGGCACCAAAGCCAGACCCGCATGTATGGCATCCATGGATGATGAAATCGAAAGGTCTTTCCCTTCAATTGTCATTTCACATTTGGACAACTTAGGATGAAGTCCAAAAATAGCTTCCAACAGTTCCGTCCGTCCCGCTCCCATCAAGCCGAAAACACCTAAAATCTCGCCTTTGTGTAAATTGAACGAGATATCTTTAAGCAGGTATTCATTTTTCTGATTTGGGTTTTTCAAGTACAGATTTCGAACACAAAGCAGTTCTTCGAGATGCGCTTTGCAATCTTTACTGCGGATAAGATTGATCTCCCTGCCTACCATTTTCCGGATTATATCATCGGCATTAATGCCTTCCATACTCCCCGATTCAATCAGTTTTCCATCCCGTAAAACGATATACCGATCGGCTATTTTAAACAGCTCATCCAATTTATGTGAAATATAAACGATGGCTTTGTTTTCCTTCCGCAGATCGTCAATAATCTCGAACAATACTTTCACTTCGCTTTCGCTGATGGCGGAAGTTGGCTCGTCCATGATGATCACATCCGACTCGGTTAACAGCGCTTTCGCGATTTCTACCACCTGCTGCTGTCCAACTTTCAAATCAATCATCGTCGTGTCCGGATCAATATTCAGCTTTAGCCGTTTTAGCAAATGCTCCGTTTTTAATCGCATTGCCTTTTTATCCAGACCGGCCCAATCGGTAAGTTCCCTTCCCAGGAAAATATTTTCTGTTATACTTAAATGCGGGATAAGATTAAGTTCCTGGTGAATAATCGCAATTCCTTGCTCCTGAGCTTGCTTCGGATTATTAAAGCGAACTTCTTTACCCTTAAAAAGGATTTTCCCTTCATAATCAGGATACACGCCTGAAAGGATTTTCATCAAAGTCGATTTTCCCGCGCCGTTTTCCCCGATAATGGCAGTAACTTCTCCAGCATGAATTTCCAGATTAATGTTATCAAGCGCCGGAATACCTGCAAATCGTTTACTTATGTTTTCTACAACTAGCATATTTGAGCGTTTGGGTTACTGAGTTTTAAGCAATTTTAATTGCACCGGAGTAAGTTCAATGTCCTTCAGGTTTAAAAATTTCCTGTTCAATTCTATTGCTCCCACAAATTGCACCTTATCATTTTCGGTTACATTTTTCTTGAACGATGGCAACACTTCTGCTCTGATAATCTTATTTATACCAGCAGAAACCTCGTTGAAAATTCCTGTGTTATCGAATTCATTCATATTCAACAAGCCCGAAGCATCTCTTACCGCATTTCCATAAACATATTCCGTCGCAATTCTAACTTTTTGATTTTCAGCTCCCGCAATATTTAGTTCTACATCATTTTCATTGATCGAAGTCACTAAGCCCTCTCCTTTTATCATGAAGTACTGCAGATTCCCGATTCCTAGAGCGTGAGCATGATCTTTAAAGGCTTTGTCGGGATTGGTTTTAAGTAAAGTAACCAATGTATTTATTTCGATGGCCTTATTTAAAGATGGCATCAGTTTTTTATCCCAAAATTTGCGGGTATATTCTTCTGTATTAAATTTTCCGTCTGCAATTCCGGCTTGCACCTCACTCAGTTTTTTAAAATACACCGAGTTATAGCCAATGAACAAAACCACGACAAGTGCTATCAGATATTTTAAAATCTTCATCATGATCTATTTAGAAAGGTAATTATCAATGTTTTCAGCTGTCACTAACTCCACTGCCACCGGAACTTTTTGAGGAAAATCACGCTTTCCGTTAAAGTATTCCTGCGCATACAAAGCCGCTGTTTCGGCCATTATTTTTGGATACTGCATTCCGGTAGCTTTAAGCTTACCTTCTTTTATAGACTGTAAAGCATCATCCGCCCCATCAAAACCAAATACTTTTACACGGTTAGCCTTGCCAGCAGCAAACAGGGCCTGGTAAGCACCCATTGCCATGGCATCATTTCCACAAAAAACAGCGTCAATGTCAGGGTTGGCCTGTAAAACCGATTCCAAAACCTCCATCGCTTTGTTACGGTCAAAATCAGCACTTTGCTGGGCAACCATTTTCAAGCCCGGATAATTATCTACCACACTATGAAATCCTTTTGAACGGGCCCAGGTGTTGTTATCACCTACAATGCCAAGTATTTCAACATACTTTCCTTTTTTATTCATCTTCTGAACAAAGTATTTGCCCATTGCGATACATCCTGAATAACTATCAGATAAAATTTGAGAAGTCGCTACCTCGGTAGAATTCACTTCCCTGTCCATGCAAAAAACTGGAATGCCTGCTTCTTTAGCTTTCGCGACGTTTATGATGGATCCATCCGCATCAGTAGGATTAAATAAAACGGCATTAAAGCCTCCGGTTATCGCATTTTCGAAATGATCTGCTTCTAAGGCCGTATTGTTTTGAGAGTCGAAAATTTTTGTTTCATATCCTAATGTTCTGGCCTTTGCAGCAGCTGTTTCTGCCAGCACTACAAACCAGGGATTATTAAGCGTAGAAACGATTACTGCAATTTTTTTGGGTTTATTGGAAGCAGCTTCATTTCTACAGGCACCAGCTGTTATTAGCGATACTAGCAAAAAGAACAGGTAAATTCTCTTCATTTTAAATTGGTTAAATTGGTTTATAGGGTTAATGTTTATTTGATTTGAGGCGCATCTCTCATGCATGAGATGCTGAATATATTTTCGGTATCTCGTGCTTCATTATACTGCCTTCTTTACATCTATTTCATTTCACAAGTTTCAATACCACATCTGTAATTCCATTTTCAGAAAGGCCATAGTGATTGAAAATATCATTCTGTGATCCTGTAACTGTATATTCATCTGGAATACCCATTATTTTGAATGGGTTTCGATAGTTGTTTTCCATTAAAAACGATGCACAAGCTTCGCCTAAACCACCAAACACACTATGCTCTTCAACCGTTACAATCGGCTTTCCGCTTTTTGCGATTTCAGCGAGCAAATCATAGTCTAATGGCTTAATGGTATGCATACTGATTACAGTTGCATTAAGCTGGTGCTCTGCTTGAAGCTTTTCTGCCGCCTGCAATGCAGGATAAACAGTTTCACCCGTCCCGATTATGGTAAGATCGGTTCCCTGCCTTATAATCCTTCCCTTTCCAAATTGGAAGTCTTTTTCGCCGATACTCGGAAGATGGGGCATATTCTTTTTCCCGAAGCGTAGATAAATAGGTTTGTCTAATTCGGCTGCAAGTCTAATTGCCTGTTCCGTTTCATAATTATCAGCCGGAGCTACCACTATCAAATTATTAACAGCACGTAAGGCTGCAAAATCGTGCAGACTGTGATGTGTTGAGCCTAAAGCGCCATAACTTACGCCTGCGCTGATTCCGATTAAGCTAACCGGATTATCAGAATAGGCGACATCGTTTTTTATCTGTTCAAACGACCGTGCTGTAAGAAAACACGCCGGCGAAACAGCGAACACCTTCTTTCCCGCGGAAGCGATACCGGCAGCAACGCCAACTAGATTCTGTTCGGCTATACCGATTTCTATAATTTGCTTGGGGAATTTTTGTCCGAAAGGAACAAGTTTCCCTGAGCCTCTTGAATCGCTGGTTACCACGATGATATCTCTATCGTTTTCCGCCAATTTTTGAAGCGTTTCTGAAAACGTTTCAAGGTTCGCCTGACCAATTCCCGGTTTTTTATCTGTAACTATTTCCAAGTCCTTATTATTTAATTTAAAGAAACCATAACCGCGTCCAGCTCCTTCAAAGCTGTTTCATACTCTTGTTCTGACGGTACGCCATGGTGCCATTTAAGCTGATCTTCCATATAGCTCACGCCTTTCCCTTTAACTGTATGCGCAATAATTAAACTGGGTTTGCCGGCTTCAAACGGCATGCTCGCAAACGTTTCTTTCAGTTGCTGATAATCGTGACCATCGACATGCTTTACCGCCCAGCCAAAACTTTCAAACTTCTGATCAATTGGATCGGTATTACAGACATCCATTGTGCGCCCCGAAATCTGAAGTTTGTTGTGGTCAATAATGGCGCAAAGATTATCCAGCTTATAATGCGATGCTGTTAGTGCAGCTTCCCAGTTTGAGCCTTCGGGTAATTCACCATCACCCAAAAGGGTGAATACCTTAAAGGTTTTATCATCAAGCTTAGCAGCAATAGCATTTCCCACGCTCAAAGAAAGTCCGTGGCCGAGAGCACCTGTATTTTGCTCCACACCATGAACTTTTTTGGTAGGATGACCGATATAATGCGATTTGTATTTGCACAAAGTTTCAAGGTCCGATTCAGGGAAAAACCCTTTATCGGCCAGAACAACAAAAAGTGCTTCGACACAATGCCCCTTACTTTGAATGTAGCGGTCCCTGTCCGGGGAGGTAAAATTTTCCGGACCAACATTAAGCACCTCATTATACAGTACATTTAGAATATCGATGCACGACAAACTGCCACCTGTATGGCCTGCTTTTGCACCATAAATGTATTTGAGTATCTTTTTGCGATACTCTACTGATTTTGCTTTAAGTTCTTTTTCTGTCATGATCTTAAAATTCACTCAGCTTAATGCTGATAGATTTCCCAACCGAGATAATTTTCGAATGCTTCTTTTAAAATCCCGGCAGTTTTGGAAGCATTCATCACCACATGATGTTCGAATCCGTTTCTGCATACGTATTGCATCAATCCCTGCAGGTTATCAATTTTAGCAACAGCTCTGTTTCCAAACGTATTAAGCTCGTCATCTGTAAGCATTCCTTCACCGAAGTAAGCCTTAATCACACCTCTTGTATCGTCTGTACTGATTCTGCCGTAGGTTAATGGCATTGCAGGTGTACGTCCATCAAGCGCACCGTAGGTATTTTCGACTCCAACAGTAGTCCCCAAAATTGGCGCGTTGCTTATGGTAATATCCGGAAGGAATGATTTCGCCCAGTTTCCGCAATGGAACAGCACACATTTCTCTTCGTCGGATGCATAGTTGTTGTTCCAATCGACCAAAGCACTCGGCGAACCTGAGGCCAACTGCATCGCATACATGGTCAATGTTCCTGTAACATCTACTTCGCAAGCACTTGGAAGCATATTTTCGCTCATCATGCTCATGCTGGTGCAGACGTTACAGCCATAATTCTTTTGCAAAGATGTCCAGCATTGTATCGCGGTAGCATCTAATGAATTATCCTTCATGAAATCATTTAGCACCACATCAAGCTTGGCAATCTGGATCAAGGCTTCGTTTGGAGTAGATCCTGTCGGGGCGTAATTTGCTATTTTTTCAAGACGCTCTTTAACTACCAAATCATCTTTGGTTAACTTGTTGGTGTTTCCTAAAATCTCTGAAAGATCTACAGTAACAACAGAAATTCCGTGACGCTGTAATATTTTCTCGCTATAGCGTACGGTGTTAAAACCACCTGGCCTTGCGCCAACAGCGCCAATACGTACAGTTCTCAAACCCTTCACGACGCGACAAACACCTAAGAAATTTGTAAGGTCTTCGATGAAAGATGGATCAGATGGATGAACCACATGCTTTGTGGTTAATGTATATTTTATACCGAACTGGTACAGGTTGTTGCAAACGGAGATTTTTCCGCACCATGAATCTCGTCTTCTGGCGACATCCAGTTTATCCAAATCGTCAGGATAAGCCTGAATTAAAACGGGAACGTTTAAACCAGCCATTTTAAGTGTTTCGGCTACTCCACGTTCATCGCCAAAGTTTGGAAGTACAACTAAAACTCCCATGATCTCGTCCTGATGTTTTCTGAATAACTCAGCACATTTTTGAGCATCGTGGAAGGTTTCTACACCGCCCAGTTTTGATTGGCCTTCGTCTAAAAGTATAGGCTTAATGTTGAGCTTTGTTAATTGTTCAATAATTTCGGTTCTTGCATCAGCAACCAGTCTGTCCGGGAAAAAATCCCTGTTACCGATTATTACGCCTAAGCTTATTGGTTCTTTCATTTGATTAAATGCTTTTGTTAGCTAATATTTTTGTTCAATTAATGTCCGTTAAAGAAGATATACAAGCCTACCATTACGATAATCAGCGCTATCCATAATGCCCACACCTGTTTTGAAGGCTTGGCCAGGTTTGTATAATCAAGTATGTTTCTTTCGTTTGATGCGGCTTTTTTATCCAGCACTGTAATTAGAAACGCGAATACGGAAAGCAGCACGAAAATGTAAAACGACAATTGCAAGAAGTGCGGCCACTGAGGGTATTCTGCCGATGGAAATACCCATAGATACAATACACCAATGCCGAGACTGATAACTGTTCCAGCTGTTAAGGTGAAGTTTGCAGCCTTTGTTGTGGTTCTTTTCCATAATACGCCAAAAAGGAAAACGACCGACATGGGTGGTGCAATAAAGCCCAAGATAGATTGAAACACATCGAAAAGATTTAATCCTTTTATACTATCGATAGCAAGAGTTATAAAAATTGCGATTATCGCTCCGGCGACGTTTACCAAACGTCCTATTCTAATTATCTCTGCGGGACTTGCATCTGGCTTATGGTTTTTTACATAGATATCCATTGTAAAAACTGTACTTAACGAGTTCAGGGCAGAGCCTATAGTACTGATCAAGGCGGCAATTAAAACCACAATGATCAAACCTATCATCCCGGAAGGAAAAAGCTGGGTTACCATGGTTATATACGCTTCGTCCGGACTTTTCAAATTAGGAAAGAGAACATAGCAAAGAATCCCCGGAAGGATAAATAATGGCACATCCAAAATTTTGAGCCAGCCGATAAAATTAACACCTAGCTGTCCTTGCTTTAATGTTTTTGCTCCCAATACCGATTGCACCATCGATTGATCGGTGCACCAAAACCAGACGCCCATAATCGGGTAACCTAAAACGATGGCTAACCATGGATAATTTTTATCATCGGCAGGCAACAACAAGTTCCAGAAGCTTGAGGGTGTATGATTGTAAACTTCCATAATGCCGCCTGCTTTCATAAAACCGAATACGGTTAATAAAAGAGAAACTGCAATCAATAGCAACATCTGAAACACGTTGGTATAGGCAATTGCTTTTAATCCGCCTGCAATAGAAAAACAAGCTGCCAACAACACCATACTGATTACAGACAGCCACATTGGAAAGCCTAACAGCTGACGAATTAATATGCCGCCGGCAAATAACGTCAAAGCCAGCCAGGAGATTAAAATTGTTATTAATGTGTACCAGGCCAGGATATTCCGGGTAGAATCGCCGAAGCGTTTTCCCATAAATTCTGGCAATGTTTGCACCCTGGCATGCAAATACCTCGGAGCGAAAACTACGGCCAGCAGAAAAATAAACACAAAAGCATACCAGGCAAAATTACCGGCCACAATACCTGTTGTATATCCAATACTCGCCGAAGCAATCAACATTGAAGGACCAACATTGGTACCCCACATGTTTAAACCAATACTTGCCCAGCCCAATGAATTTCCGGCAAGAAACAAATTTTCGTCACTCTTTTTATCTTTAACAAAACTTACCCAGTACCCAATGCCAAGCAGTATTAGGAGGTATACAACTACAACGATAAAATCTACAGGCTGTAGAAAACTATTGATATCCTTCATTTAATTGATTAGTTGTTTTAAGGTTTATGAAGTTAAAGTCTGTTTAGAAATATTAAAGCTGGCAAGTATATCATCTACTTTTACCGGCAGCCCGGTTTTCAGTGTTTTGTCCATCGCCTGAAGCAAAGCAATGGTGCCAATTCCTTCTTTTATATCAGGGTAAGCAGTAAAGTTTTCGTTGATACTGTCAGCGAAATATTCCAGGTAGTTTTGATACTCGCCCGCATGATGGCTCTGACCTTCAAAACGGAAATAATGCTTCATCGTATCATCGCCCCAGCGTACGATTTTTTCTTCACCAGTTTTATCTGTAACTGAATAACGTAATTCATGATAATCCGCCTGAGAGGCTCCTTCGGTACATCTCAATATCACACTCATTCCGCTGTCGCGGCTTGCAGGTTGCGTCGGACCGGTATATGCGCCGCTGACGCGGGCAATGCGACCGTCGCTTGCTTTAAAAATAAAGTGCATGGTATCTTCATTCTTCAATCCGGCTACGTGCCCATTACTGCTGATCATTCCGTATCCCATCACCTCCTCAATGTTTGGCAAGTACCAGCGTATAAAATCAACAGGGTGACTTAATCCGCCGTACAGCCATTTAAAGGAATTGAGTAAAGACCATCCTTTTTTTAAAAACCAACGATGATCCGCATGGTAATGACTTTCGATAGTTATCAGTTCGCCTAATAGACCATTTTCGAAATCTTTATGCTGCCGTTTTGCCGGTTCAAAAAACCTCGAACTTTGTCCCACAAAAACCTTTTTACCAGTTTTAGCACTTATTTCAAGTAACTCGTTTGCGTCCGACAAATCGTCAATAAAAGGTTTTGTACACACCACATGTTTGTCGTGCAATAAAGCCTGTTTTACGTGCTCTGCATGCAGATGATCGGGTGTGTAAATGGCAATAACATCTATTTCTTTATCATCCAGCATTGTTTGATAGCTGGTGGTGTAATTATGGAAATCGAATTCTTTTGCACGTTGTTTACACATCTCTTCGTTCGCATCGCAAATAGTTTTAAGCTCCCATTTCTCGCTGGCAAGAGCCGCTGACATTGTGCTTCGACCTTCACCAAGGCCTAATATTCCTAGTTTTAACATTGGTTTTATGAGTTGTGGGTTGCGGTTTGTAAGTTGTAGGTTGTAAGAGAGGACAAGCGATCTTTCGACATTTACTCTCTCCTTGATATTTAATACTTGATACTTCCTACTTGTTACTTGATACTTCCTAATTGATACTTCCTACTTGTTACTTCCTACTTCTTACTTGTTACTTGTTGCTTGATACTTGTTACTTCCTACTTTCTAATTTTCGCTTACTTTATCAAGAAACACCCAGGTTTCGCCGGGCTTAGTTCCTTCAATACCTTGCTGATATTTCTTCATTAAATTATTCCAGTCATCCACACGTGGATTATTCTCAGTTGTTTTTGGATTTAATTTGTCAAGGCTAGCCCCTTTTGGGATGCTGATAACCAGCATTAACTGACCTCCGCTTTTGAATACTTGCAACTGCTGAAAATCTGCGTTGCAGAATCCTTTTGAAACCTCGGGCCATTGCTTAAACTGAGTAGCGTGATAATCGAGGTATTCCTGTTGGGGAAGTGAATCTTTAACCAGATCAGCTGTTAACAGGATATTATCCCATTCTTTTGCGCTTGTTGAACCCGGACAATGTTTCTTGCGGTTAAACTCGTAAAAAGGAACATTGTAAATCTTCACAGAATTATCAGGGTACTTCACTAATAGATCTTTGCGGATCTTCTCCGGGTTTTCTATCGCACCATAAATTACCGTATGATTATTCCATTGGTAAATACTCCCGGTTGGAATTGCATTTCTACGAAGTATTTCTTCGACTAGTTTAACGTCATGTTTTGTTCCTGCTGATCCTATTAGTTCGACCGCTTTGGTTCGTTCAGAATGGTTAATTTCCCTGTCGGGAGACGCTGGTGCCTTTTCTTTTAGTAAGTATTTATAAGCTGGCTCTAATCCGGCTTTCAGCTTAATACTATCTGCAACTTGAGGACCATTATTCTCCCACACATTACCCGGGCCGTTAGCATTTTGAAGATATTTATCAGCAGGGGTCCAATTGTTTTTTACAGTAAAATAGGACGAGCCCTCGTCTGTATATAAATAGAACCAGTGATTGGGATCGTGAACATAAGGTGCTTTGTAAATGCTATCAATGTAGTTTTCAGCAATTAAAGAACCCGGTTGGGCAGATAATGTATATATTGACGATACATCGTACATGTGTTTGGCGTAACGATGGATCTGGTTAGCAACAATGCGGTTATTGCGCATTGTATTGATAGTTTTAGACCATCCCCAACCCATGGAAATCCCGGTGTAAGACACTTCAGAGATATCATTATGTTCAATCCTGATACCTTTTACATATCCGGCACTGATGCCTATACTGCCCCAATCTTCATTAGTAACATCGGTAACCAGGTTATTGCTCACTAAAACATTTGTGCAAACATCCCTTTCGTCCTGCGGATTATAGGGAACATGCACCTCATGCGCTTCGTCAGAATATACGCCTACATGAATCCCCGTTCCTCCGATATCTTTAAATAAATTCCCTTTTATCTGGTCGTTATGTGTTCCTCTTTTATAATCTAAACCTGTAGAGGCAAGATGTTCAAAACGGCACGCTTCAAAACCGGTATTGTTTGCAAATGATACTTCAACCGCAGCAGCTGGTCGACCTACCCAGGCCTGATTTTCCATACCTGCTTTATCTGGTGTACCCGGAATTTTCAATTTGTAAGCATCGAGCATATACATGCCGGATTGATGTGGAACATGTCCTTCTTTCGACGGACGCAACCACGTTGAATGCTGGAAAGAAATCCCTTTAAAGGAGACGTATGAAACCGGACGATCGATCATTCCCTGCACCCTGACCAGTGTTTCTAAATACGGAACCGTTACAGTAGCCGCATTCAAATCTTCGTTACTTTTAGGCCAATAATAGATCTTCTGATTGCGTTTGTCCAGGTACCATTCGCCTGGTTCGTTTAAAAACTCAATGGCGTTTGAAAGAAAGAATGCAGAATTGCCGGTTGTTTTTGAAATCCATGGAGCCGGCCATGGATGCTCTGATTGAACACGGCTTTCGGGCTGATAAAACGACAACTTTGCGCTGTCTCCTTTCATTTCGACCGACTTAACCCTTAAAATCGCAATTGCCCACCATTGGTGAATGAACATCTCCATTCCTTTGGCATTTTTAATATCTGCACCAGGTTTTGGTATCCAGCAGGTTTCATCCTTATGGTTCCAGGAAAGAATACGGTTCATCGTACCGATTTTGACATCCCGGGAACGAGTAGCTTTTACATTATTTACCCAAAGCTGCCTAAAATCTAAAACATTGTCGCCAATTACAGGCGCATCCGCAACCCATACTTTATTTTGAGCTTCTGCTGGCAATCCGGCAATAGTACCAGACACCTTTCGCCATCCTTTAACAGTTTTACCTCCACTAATTACTGGGAACTCGCCTGTTGCCGCTTGAAAAGTGGTAGGACTTGCGGCTGTTCCCGAATCCTCAGGTCGGATAAAAAGCGGCTCTTCCATAGTATAAATCCCACCGCGAAGAATAATCGTTATCCCGTTAGATATAGATGGATCGACTAAACGTCTCAACTCACGAGCTTTCCGTAAAGCCAGACCAATATCAGCCAGTGGTTTTTCCCTCGTACCGGGATTGGTATTATTACCTTTCGGGGAAACCCATATTTCGGCTGCCTCTGCTTTAAAGAAAACAAGACTGAGTAACAGCAATAAAAAGGCGGTAAAACGTTTGGTTAAAAAGGTCATTAATCGGTTATTTAATTTATAGTGATGCCCTAAGATTAAGCATAAATGGCAATTCCACTTTTTCGCGGTAACCTTTCGCGATCATTTCTGCTGCCAATACTCCCATATGTTTATAATCTGTAGAAATTGTAGTAATCCCTTTAAGGATATATTTCTTCATGGGCGTTTCGTTGTAAGAAATCAGACCAATATCTGTTCCCACTTCCAAAGAAGTAGTGCTTACTTTCTCAATAATAGATATTAAACTAGGCTCATTTAGACAGATATAAACAGTACCCGCTTTAAGAGTTTCGTATTCAAAATCATCTATAACTTCTCTTTCAAAAGCATACTGAAGACAAAATGAATTGAAACCGGCAATTATCTCTTTCGGATAATAGCTATCGTTTGGAAAAACAAGCTTAATTGTGTGATACTTACTTAAAGGATAGACAGCTTGTTCCAGCCCTTTGTAAATATCCTTTTGGAAGTTTTCATATATGCAACCATATTTACCATGAACCTCGGGAAGCGCCTTATCCAACAGAATTAGTTTTTCCTTGGGTATAGCATCAATCAGAACTTCAGCTTCATCTTCGCTATCGAGAAAATGTGGTATAATGGCATAGTGAGAATAGTCGTTCTTTTGAGCAATAAGCCTTTTAAATAACTTAAAGTCATTGTTATAAATGTAAAAATCTATCGGCACGTGCGTCCCAAGATTTGCAACGAAAGCATCGTAAAAAACCTTTTTCTCTTCGCTGATTTTGTTGATTAACAGACAAACTTTAAGCTCTTGCTTTATCTCTGTGGTAATTACATAATGGCCCTTTCCGGGAACGGAGCTAAGCACTCCCAAATGCTGCAAATACTTATAACTTCTATCCGCTGTTTCTCTGGATATTTCTAAATTATAGGTGAGCTCATTCAGCGAGGGCAATAAAATATTCTTGTGAATTTTACCCGATTCAATCGCCTCTAAAATAGAATGTGCGAGTTGCAGATATTTCGGGGTTGCCGAATGCATATCCACCTGAATGTTCTCGAAAAATTTGTTGTGAGTTGTAGTAGCATAGGTTGACTTCATAATCACTTTGTTTTTAAGTTAATAGACATAGGTTGCAAACCCTCTGATGTAGCTTGTAACTTTATTTTTCCGGATTTTTCTGTTGATTGAATAATCGCCAGGCATTTTCCGTTAAATGCCTTTCTGTAAGGGGCCTTAAAAGACTCCATACTTGCCTGATAACCGTTATCTACTCCCACAATCTCTCCCTGACCAGCTATACTAAACTTTACCAGGTTGTCAGCGTCAGGAACAAGATTCCCTTCTGCATCTAATATTCTTACTGTAATGAATGAAAGATCTTTTCCATCTGATTGTATTTTCTTTCTATCAGCTGTAAGCTCAATTTTAGCCGGAGCGCCGGCTGTTTTGATTTCTCTTGTCAGTATTATTTTTCCATCCTTACGGGATATAGCTTTTAAGGTCCCGGGTTCAAATTTTACCCTCCACATGATATGGATGTCATCACCTGATTTACGCTTTGTTCCCAGTGAGTTTCCGTTCAGAAACAGCTCCACTTCGTCGGCATTGTTGTAATATGCCCAAACGTCGATAAGTTTTCCAGGTTCCCAGTTCCAATGCGGAAAAATATGAAGAACCGGTTTGCTTGTCCATTCGCTCTGATACATATAATACACATCCTTCGGAAATCCGGCCAAATCAATAATTCCATAATAAGAACTGCGGGCCGGCCAAGGATACGGATGTGGTTCGCCTAAAAAGTCGAAGCCCGACCAGACAAACAATCCTGCCATGTGTGGCAATTTCTTAACAACATTCCAGATGGTTTCATGCGGAGATCCCCAGTATGCAAAGGAATTATCGTAAGCAGAGGCGGTCCAGTCAGGATTTCCTTCTATAAACTTTGTTTTACCGTCTTTCGGCCATATTCTCATACTATCCGAAGGCATTTCATAATGTCCGCGGGTTTGTAATGCCGAAGCCGTTTCTGCTGAGATGAATTTTTGTCCAGGGAAGCGATTAGGCAAATCAGCATAATCCACGTGTTTATAATTGAACGACAAGACATCCAAAGCGCCTGACTGGTAGATCATATTTTTTTCAGGAATATTTTCAGTAAGGGCCGAAGTAACCGGACGAGTAGTATCTAAGTTTTTTACATACCTCACCAAATCCCTTGCGATTGAAATCCCTGTGCTGTCAAACTGCTCGCGAATCTCATTCCCAATGCTCCACAAAATAATCGAAGGGTGATTTCTGTCCCGTTTTACCATGTCCTCCAAATCTCTTTTCGACCATTCCGGGAAATCGATGTGGTAATCTTTGGAATTTTTCTTTTTCTTCCACATGTCAAAAGCTTCATCCATCACCAGGAAGCCCATTTTATCACATAAATCCAGCAACTCAGGAGCGGGTGGATTATGTGAGGTACGGATTGCATTGCAACCCATGGCTTTCAACATTTCCAGTTGGCGCTCGGCAGCGCGGGTATTGAATGCTGCTCCAAGAGCACCCAAATCATGGTGATTACACACCCCAAGAATTTTAAGAGGCTTACCATTTAAATAAAAACCAGTGGCAGAATCAAAATTGAAGGAGCGGATACCAAAAGGGGTATCGTATTCGTCTACTACCTTATTATCTTTATAAACTCTTGTAACTGCTCTGTACTGATGCGGACTTTCTGGAGACCATAAGCGAGGGGCTTTTACGTCCAAAGTTTGAGTTAGCGAAATCACCTCATCCTTCAAAGAAATACCGGAAGAACCAACTTCAGCAACTTTTTTGCCGTTTGCACCATATATAATGGAGCTAACTTTCACTGAACCAGATCTGCTTCCTGAATTTTTTAATTTAATATCAAGCTTAACAGTTGCACTCTCGTTAGAAACGTCCGGAGTTGTAACAAAGGTTCCCCAATGGTCAACCGCGACATCCGAAGTAATATTGAGCCAAACGTTTCTGTAAATACCAGAACCGGTATACCAGCGAGAATTCGGTTGTGATGAATTATCGACCCGTACAGCTATCGTATTTTGTCCGCCGAAGTTTAAGCAAGAAGTGATATCATATGCAAATGAAATATACCCATTTGGCCGCTTACCCAAATACTTTCCATTAACCCAGACCTCGCTATCGCGATGAACACCATCAAACTCAACCGAAATATTTTTAGAAGTTGAAGAAGCCGGAAGAGTGAAACTTTTGCGGTACCAGCCTATCCCCGTAGGTAAAGCGCCGCCACCTGTTGTTGTAGGATTTTTTTCATCAAAAGCACCTTCAATACTCCAGTCGTGAGGCAGATTTAATACTCTCCATTTAGAGTCGTCAAAACTCACCTCTTTAGCTTTTCCGGCATCACCTAAAAAAAATTTCCAGTTTTTATTGAAACTTATACGTGTTCGGGGTTGGGCAGTAACTGCAACACAGACAAATAAGGCAAGTACAAAAAATGAGGCTTTTAGCTTTACGGATGCCATGTATTTATTTATTTTCTGAATTGATGAAATTGATCTTACTGGTGCCGAGGTCCTTTGAAGTTGCTACTGCAATTCCCCTCTGCTCTTTTTTATTAACGGCGCAGTAATAGTGATAAACAACTCCTTTGTGTTTTACTACAAAAGACTTATGAGCATACAACTCATCGTAAGGTTTGGACGACTGGACAAGGTTCTCCCCTGCCCAATCTTTCCAACTAACCATATCTTTCGAAACCGCAAAGCGATTAAATGCACCTTTTCTATCCTGCCAGAATGCTCCGAAATAAAACATCACCCAGTTATCACCTATCTTTTGAACTACACCGTCACCTGTTATTCCTACCGGATGATGTACCACAGGTTCAGGATTAAAGCGCTTCCAGTTCAGCATATCGTCTGAAACTGCCATTCCGATGCGTTCAAACCAGCGGGTTTTAAGATTATTTCTTGCTGAATCGCCATTGGCGTTATAGTACATCACAAATGGATGCCCTGTAGTTTTCTCTTTGTCCCAAACTACAGAGCTTTTAAACAGCTTGCGATTTTCCCACCAGCGTACGTCGGCATCTTTTGAAGTAAACAATGGCTCCGGAAGTCTTTGCCACTCATGTGGTTTGGTAGGATCTCCGCTTGTGTAAGCCATTCCTATGCTTAGATCACCTGCTTCGTAGCCTTTCACCGCACCACCGAAGTACGACATCCAGTATTTGCCTTTGCATTTTTTCAGCTTATAGCTTCCGCCCCATTTAGTATCCTGCAGGCCGATATAGCCGGCTCGCTGATTTCCATCCCATTTAGTAGTGTCGCCAAAGGACATGATACGACCAAGGGTTTGCCAGTTTAAAAGATCCTTACTTTTAGAAAGCCATGTTTCATAACCGCGACCATCAAAAATCACATAGGTCATGTACCAGTTTTTCCCCTTACGGAAGACACTTGGACAATCCATCTTTTTTGAATTGTCATCGGGCACCATGATGAGTCCGTATTTGTAAGGTGTTTTTATTTCATTGTAAATAGACTGCATTTCTGATTCAGAGACTTCAGTTTTCTGAGCAAAAGAAATCTCAGTAAAACCTAAAAAAATCAAGAAGCAGGCTGATATATATCTCATCTAAATTGTTCCTTTTTAATTGCTTACCCTAAACTTGTAATTCCCTGAACCAACTTTAACTTCGGCCTTCCCATTTTTAAAATCAACTGCTTGCAAATTCCTTCCGGATTCACTGATCACACTGTTTTCTTGTGCCGGCAGATAGATTGTAGCTGTAGTATTAGCAGGTATCTGAACATCTATTTCAAAGCTGTTTGCTGTTTTCCTCCATTCGGATTTAATCATCCCGTAAGGAGAATTGTAGCTTGTATTGGCAAAGGTCACATCCCCGACAACTTCTGGTTTTATGTCAATCTTTTTGAAAGCTACCGCGCCTTCTGCCGCATGAATCCCCCCCAAACCGCTGTAGAACCATTCCATTAAATGCCCCAGCATAAGGTGATTATTTGACACCGTTGGAAGAGCCGCCCATGATTCGGTAAGAGCGGTGGCGCCTTTTGCCAGTTGATAACCGTACCCAGGAATGTCTGTACGAATGTTCATGTCATAAATCACATCAGACCGGCCTTCACCTTCGAGTACACGTAACAAGTAGCGGTAGCCGATATCTCCCGCGGTTAAAGCATTGCCTCTGTTGCGGATATCCTGTACAAGATTTTCCAACACAGCTGCTTTGTACTGTGGCTCAACCATTTTCATGTAAACAGCCATCGCGTTAGCCGCCTGACTTCCGCTTGCATATTGCTTAGTTTCTTTATTGAAGAATGTGCTGTTAAAAGAAGCTTTTACGTCGACAGCCAGCTTCCGGTATTTTGCAGCGTCCTCAGGTTTGCCCAGCATTTGAGCAATACTGTCCATGATGTTTAAATCATAATAAAAAATCGCCGTACCGGTTACACCCATTGGCGTAAGCTGAGAAACACCCGGAGGATTGGGTCCCAAGTCGTACCAATCGCCCAAACCCTGCGACAAAATGTTGTTTTTTGCTTTCGTTTGAAGATACGCTATGTACTTCTGCATCATTGGATAACTGGATGTAAGCGCCTGCTTATCTCCATACCATTGATACATGTACCAAGGCATAATAATGCTGTTACTGCCCCATTCGGGAGAGTCGCGGAACATTCCGTCTCCCCATTCAAACTTTACATATTCAGGTGCGATTTCAGGAACCAAACCTTTATCCAGCTGCGACATTTTCATGTCCTGAATTACCTTACGTCCAAGATTTGCGATGTCATAATTATACCGAATTGACGCACCAACTAAATGCGCTTCTTCAAGCCATCCAAGCTTCTCGCGATGAGGGCAATCTGTAAACACACTGGCCATATTACTTTTTATGGCCCAATCGATCAGTTTATCGGTTTTATTGAAAAGCTCGTTTGATGAAACAAATGATCCGACCCTTTCTGCGGCATTGCGGGTATGCAATCCTTTGATCTCTATAATCTGAGGAAGATTCTGCAGGTTGGTTTCTCCTGGTTGAACTCCGCCCTTAACTTCAAGATAACGGAAACCATAATAGGTAAAACGAGGGCGCCAGGATTCTACTCCATCGCCTTTAAGAATGTATTCAAAATAAAACGGACTTCCGATTGGTCGCTGGTTTATTGAACCATCCGCTTTTAACAGTTCTGCCGGACTCACTCGTATTGTGTCCCCTTTTTTGCCTTTTACTTTAAGCTCAATAATTCCTGATGCATTTTGAGCTAAATCGTAAACAAGATTTCCATTAGCAAGCCTGGTGGTTTTTACCGGACTGAAGTTTTCAAATATCTTTAAAGGTTCAGCCATTTGAGAGTTTAGCTGAGGGGGACCATTTACGATTAGCACCGGTTTCCACTTTTTATCATCAAAAGCTGGCGTATCCCAACCTTGTTGTTCAAGGTTGGCGTTGTAATCTTCTCCTCCGTAAATGCTCGAGAATATTATCGGGCCTTTTGATGTTTTCCAGCTATTGTCGCTGACAATATTTTCTGAAGTACCGTCAGTGTATTCAATTAAAACCCTGCTGATCATTTTTGGATATCCAAAAGAAGATTTCAGCTTACGGTAACGTCCTTTAACGGGAGGAACATAATAGAAGCCATTCCCCAGCATTACGCCAATAGCGTTATTACCTTGTTTTAATTGTTTTGTGATATCAAACGTGACGTATAAAGCTTCTCGGTCGTATTTAGTCCAGCCTGCATCCAAAAAATGATCGCCAGCCTTTTTTCCGTTAATGCTTAACTCAAAATGCCCTAATCCGGAGATAAATGCAGAAGCCTTTTTGACCTTCTTTTTAACCGTAAAATTCTTTCTTAACAAGGGTAAGACATTACTACCGGAAATCTTATCAACCTTTTTATCTGTTACCAAAGAATAAACCAAAGAATCAGGCAACTTTTCATAAGCAATCCATTTGGCTCCTTTCCAGTCAGAAGGATCCAATAGCCCCATTTGAAAGCTTGCAGTTTGCGACCATTGGGATTGATTATGTTTATTATCCCAAATCATTACTTTCCAGTAATATGTCTTAGCCGACTGTAAAGCCTTGCCGTTAAAACTGACCTGGATGGATGAAGATGAGTTACGCTTTTTAGAGTCCCATATATTACCGATGTTCTTTCGCAGTTTCAGAAAATCGTCTGCAACGAGTATTCTAAAAGCGGTTTGATTAACATTTCTTTCGGAAGAGTTTAGTTTCCAGCTTAACCGAGGAGCGGTAATATCGACACCTAAAGGATTTACTTTATTTTCACAACGAACATCCGCAATTTGAAGGCCCTGCGAGAAGGCTTGCATCGTTATAAAAAAAGCAAATAGTATTGATGTTAGTTTGTGCATGTTATAAAAACAAAAGCTTAAACCAAACAATTTTGGATAAAGGAAAATCTCAAAAAATGCTTAAATATTCCAGATTGGTCAGCTTCTATACAAAAATATAGGCAGAAGCCAGTGTTTTTTTATACCAAGTTCTCAAGGTATTGTAGGATGTTATCCGGGGGAGAGCGGTAAACCCCAAGTCGTCCGGAGCAGTTTGTTTTAGAATACTATCTTAAATCGTTGGAAACCTTTATCCCGGGTATAAAGCGAAAGTCTTTGACATTTAGAGTTCGCAGTTCGATATCGTAAATTAAAGCTGTGGCAGCTATAAAGGTATCTGAAAGGCCAATTTGATGAGAGAGAGCATACTTTTGCGATAGTTGTAAAGCTAAGTCTGCAATGGGTTCTATAATTGGTAGCATAAAGAAACCGTTAAGTTCCTTTTGAATTAGACAAAACTCGGCTTTGTTAAGCGCTCCCTGGTAAAGTTCCATTGCAATCACAGTATTTATCGCAAGATTAGACTTACCATTTGTAGCTACAAATTCAAGGGCATCTGGTCTCTTTTTTAAATAATCGATTAAGATAGACGTGTCGGTTAATATCATTATTTACGCCAGGCTCTTTTTCTGAGTCTATCTGCATACTCTGCTGTATTGTCAACATCGGCAAATAAAGATATATTCTCATCATTAGGTAACTCAAATTCTATCGAATTCTGAATTTTATATCCGAAAGCCTGAGGATTTAGATTCTGGTAATTCAATCCTTCGTGCTTTTCAGGAAGAGCAGTCCGGAGTAGATCCTGAACAAGTTCTTCTGTCGACTTTCCAACTTGCCGAGCCTTTTCAGCGATGGTCCTTTCTAAGCGACTATCATTTATTCTTATGGTAAGCATAATTAGAGTTTATTATCAAAAATACCGAAAAAATATTAAATACATTAAATCGATAAGTCTATGAATCCTTCCTAATCCTGAAAAATCTTCTTCATATATGCCGTATTTGCTGAGAAATTCCTCCTCACATTTGTCGGGTCGGTTTGATCTCTAGAGCGCTCAATAACCAGCCAGCCTTTCCAGCACATATCATCCAAAGTTTGTTTCACTTTTCGCATATCCAGGCGGGTATTATTTTCAAGCCAAACACCGTCTTCGTCGGTACAATGAATCATGCAAATACGCTTCCTACCCAGTATTCTAAGTTCCTGGTGCAAATCTCGTCCTGCCTTAAGCGGATTAGAGAAATTGAAATAAATCTTTATAGCAGAACAATCAATATCTTTTAATAATTGCTTCTCTGCTGTTGCATCCAGTGCGGTTTCGATCCCGATAACTACCCCGGCTTTTTTGGCCATCCTTCCGACGACCTTCAATCGTTCAACGATTGCCGGCCGCAGTTCCGGATTTTTAACCAAATCTCCTTGTATTCCAAGAGGTAAAAAGGCTACTTTAACGTTTAATGCTTTCATGGTATCTATGCAATCCTGCACCATACGCTGATAAGTTGGCCGAGTGGCAATCGATTGAGCATAAAAGCCGGTCATGGCTAAAGAGCAGATTTCGAGATTGAGTTCCCTGGCTTTATTAATATACTGCTGCCGTACCTCGGGCTTTGCTAATTGGTTATCAAAAGTGTCTCTGTTGCCTAAGCCTCCCATATCGACTTCAAGCCCATCGGCGCCTAATTCTTTCGCCAAAGGCAATGCGCTCAGTTTCTGACGTTTTAAAATCATCAGATCGATAACTGCGATTTTATAGCGTTGCTTTTTATCAAATGCCCAAACAAAGCTGTTAGGAATACATAAGCTGCCGGCTAATAAAGCTGTATTTCTTAAAAAAGCTCTTCTGCTTTGCATGGCTATTTTTTTCTACTATTTGCAAACACTTTCTCTAAGTCCCCAAAACTTTTAATGGCATTTGAGGGAAGCTTCTCACCTTTTTCGCCGAACACGTACATCGCCGGGAATTTCTCAATCGTTACTTTCGACTCATCAATTTTACCTGATTTATCCTGAACCTTTTTCAGATCCAGCTTAAACTGCTTTGCTAAAAAGCTATACAAAGCAAGGCGTTTATTAATTCCGTAATCGTGTCCCTCTGCTGCCAAATGAACGTTTTCGACAGCATCCGCCTTACCATAAAAACCATAAATCCGCTGAACAAAAGGAAATTCAACTTTAGGCACCTGTTGCGTCCAGTCCTGACCATCTGAAATAGCCAACTGAGGTCTCGGTGCTGCCATAGCAGCAATCTCAGTGTTGTTTGTTCCTCCGCCACATAAGTGAACACCCATTCCGCTTTCGCATGGACAACCGCCACTGTGGTAAGATGAAAGCATAACCACCGGAACGCTCAATGTGATCCGATCATCCAGTGCTGTTACCAACATAGTCTGACTTCCGCCGCCAGAACCGCCTGTTATAGCCACTCGTTTAGGATCAGCATTTTTGAATGATAACATCCAATCAAGAATGCGTTCGCTGTTTAAAAACTGAATGGTTTGCGCCAGCGCCCGCCGGTGATCTTCTGGCTTAAATTGCAACAAAGATTCTCCCCAGGCAAACAGATCATAACTAAAAGCCATCGCTCCCATTCGGGCCTGCATTGCACACCTGTATTGTGCATCAGCACGGTAACGGCCATCGCCAAAATGCCCGTCAGGATTTAAAATCACAGGGACTTTTCCTTTTGCATTTAGAGGCTTATAAAGTGATCCACTTACATATAAACCAGGCAAAACTTCCAGAGCTACGTTTTCAACTGTATAACCATTAAAAGTTCTTTTATTACTGATGATGGGCTTACTCCTGGGCTTTTCGGGTAATGGCGAAAGTCTTAATGCTTCCCACATGCAGTCTTTTAATTCCTTTTTCCGCTTTTCCCAGCTTTTTGTATCGTCATAAAAGGCAGCGAGAAAATCGAGTTGTTGCTTGCCCTGCAATGGAGTTTTAAGGTGATATTGGAAGTTTTGTAACTTATATTTTCCCTCGCCTTCTTTGGCAAAGGTGATATCCTGAGACGATAATACATTTTGTAAGGTTTCTTCTAAGTCCGGGCGAAATCTCCAGCCAGCATAAGTAACCATGCGATCTTTCACCAAGTCTTCAGGATACCTGATTTTAACTTTAAACTGGGCTTCGATTTGTGCAATAACCTCTTTTAAGGGCTTCTTAAAGGCGTCATCTGAAGTTTGCGCAAATAAAAAACTGGTATTCAATAAAAAACAACTTAGAATAACTATTTTTTTCATAGATGATCTTATTTAGACACTTCTTCAGTTTCGACGCGTAAGCGCTCTTCTTCTTTACGTTCTTTTCTAGCTTCGCTCCATCCACTGTAAAGTAAAAATTTATCCAACTTAGGTTTGGGAAAGAAAAGACTGGCAACATAACCTACCACAATTATTACCAAATGACTATAAACTCCTAACATGAGTTTGTTATGGGTAAAATTGTATGCCCCAAAATCAACTAATAATAATTCGGTTTTACCGATAGTGAATTTAGTAGAGGTCAAAAAAGCGTAGGCTGTAAAAATCACACAAACAACAATAGCGATATTTATTCCCTGCCTGTTTGCTCTGGCACTAAATAGTCCTAAAAGGAATATTCCTACAATACCGCCGGAAAAAATAGCATACAACGTGAAGATTATACCTAGAATCCCCTCATTTCCCAAATTGATATAGATTGCACCAATACCGATAGAAATTAAGCCCGAAACAATAACGAATATTTTACTAACTTTTAAATACTTGATGTCAGAGTTTTTAGGTTTGAGCTTTTTGTAATAATCCTCTATTCCGACAGCGGCCAGAGAATTCAGATCGGCGCTCAAACTACAAATAGCCGCAGAAATCATGGCCGCAAGGATGAATCCGATAACTCCTTTTGGAAGGTGGGTCATGATGAAATAAGGAAAAACCGCATCGGGACGAGTTCCTGCAGGTAGTGGCTGTTGCTGATAAAGCACAAATAAAGCTGTGCCAATAAACATAAACATGGTCCACACCGGAACTGTAAGCAGGATTCCCATCATGGAGGCACGAATGGCTGATTTATCGCTCCTTGCGGTTAAATATCGTTGAACGACTGTCTGATCGGTTCCGTATTTTTGAATAGCATAAAAAGCACCATTAATTACCATTACGATGAATGTTAAGCGGGTAAAATCAACATCGTAAGGACCAAACCCGGTTCTCCCTTTTGCCTGAGCAATATCCCAGACGGCTGCAGGCCCCCCATCAACCGAGTAAAGAATAACCAGCAAACAAAGTATTCCACTGGCGAAAAGCATAAAGCCCTGGAACACATCCAGCCAGATCACAGCTTCAATCCCCCCCATAAGGTTGACTACAATAATTATTAAGCCAACTACCGCGATGATCACAAAAGGGTTACCGCCTGTCATGCTTGATATTGCGATTGCCAGGAGATAAAAAACAGTTCCCATACCCGAGAATTGACGAAGTACAAAAGCAATAGAGCTATAATATCTTGCAACCGGACCAAAGCGCTTTTCAAAATACTCATAAGTACTAAGGCCAATCACTTTACGATACAGCGGCACAATGAACCAGATTGTTCCCAATAATACAATGGGCACCATCAAGCCCTGTACGAGCAAAATCCAGTTGGATGAATAGCCTTCGCCGGGATAGCCCAGAAAGGTTACACTGCTGATTAATGTAGCCAAAAGGGACATGCCAATTGCCCAGGTAGGTACCCTCCCGTGGGCGGCAAAATAAGTTTGAGTTGTATTTTGATTACGGGAAAATCTGAAACCAAAATACAATGTTATGAGCAGCACAATAATGATAATAGCGTAATCAACTACGCTTAAAAGAGATTTATCCATACAAATGGTTAGTTTACAGTTTGAATTTCGAAAAACTTAAAACTTGGTTCGGCCAGGCATAACTTCCTGGTTTTAATGTTACATATAAATTTTCTATTCCGATGGCTTCACTACGGATCACTCCGGTTGCATACTGGTGTACTGGTTTTAAAGACGTGATTTCAAGATCGTTTAAAACCGTGGAAGCCGTTGATCCACCCTCTATTACAAGTTCATTAATCTCCACGCAGTTAAAAACTTGTTTTACAATCGAAGCCATTATACCTCTCAGCTCTGGCGCAGTCACAGACATATTATGAGGGGCTATTGCAATAATTGCTTTCCCGTGTCGACTGATCAGGTCACAAAGAGCTCCACAATAAGAATCGAACAGAGTTTTATTATTTTTATCGTCAATAACCGATTTGGGCATATACCTCACAGGAGCTCCACTGTTTAGCAATTCTTTCACAAAATCTGCGCTTTCAGCAAAAGCACTTCCGATTACATACAATGTAACTCCGCTAAGCACAGCATTATTATGAGATTGAAACTCAGATTTTAAATTAGCCGCCTTTAAAACGGCCTTAAAAAACCCAGAAGCTCCGGCCAGAAAAACATCTCTGGAATTAACCTGAGCCCAATTGTCGAGATCAGCTTCAGACTTTACCTCGGCAACAGTTATTCCGCTTTCTAATGCGGTAGTTGAATACTTCCGCACCTGCATACCCTCGCCAGCTTTTAATAAATTCAGAACATTCGAATCTTTTGCAGGAAACTCCGGATCTGCGGCAAAAGCAGTTTCTGAAATCGGAGTTCCATCAATCAGGTAAAGGTCATTTTCTATGGTTCGGCCCAAAGCTGGATTTGCCGGAACCAACAAAGCCTTATTCAATCCCAATACGCTTAAATGAGCGGCAATTTCTGAAGCTACATATCCCCGAAGAACAGAGTCTACCTTTTTGAACAAAAAGGCAGGATTCAACGGTAAAAGATCTTTGGTTATTTGTTGCATTATGTCAACAGCTTCTGCTTCCGATTTTGAGCGTGTATCGGTAGCAATCACCAATAAACCGGCGTCCGAAGTAGTATTTACCCGGGTAGAAATTTCAACTTTTAGGCCATAGTTTAAGCCTATTCCGCCGATTTCTGCTGCACCGGTTAAATCATCAGCGATTACTGCAATCATCAATTAATCCAATTTTATATTTAGAAAGCTGCACTGCAGATTCTATAGCCAGAACCATCGCATCAGGACTAGCCACACCTTTTCCTGCAATTTCAAATGCAGTTCCATGATCTACCGA
>CBFGOI010000067.1:0-25481 GCA_965650335.1 uncultured Pedobacter sp.
AAATTTGTAGGCTTTTGGTGTAACCGTAACCACGTAGGTTCCTGTAATTGTCCCCAATATGTTACGAACTCTCAGGGCGAACTTGTCGTTTCCCCTTCGGGGATGATCCCACTTGCTCCGAATGGTTCTGTAAGTGCAAATAGTAGTAAATCGGGCAAACCTGTGTTGCTGAATGCAGTAAGTACAAATGGATTGAATCAGGAGTATAAAGCAATTCAATTTATTTATCTGAGCAAGGCACTTGGCAAGTCTAAGCTTTCAGGATTGATTTTTAAAGATGATTTCTCCAGGTATCGCATAGATTCGGTAGGCAATTTGAGCCGGGGCTATGTTTATGGCAGACGATACGATCAAAAAGGGGTAAATAGCAGGTTAACTTACGGCGGATTATTATCAGGAAGCCTTGGAAACAATTTAAAGAAGACCTATTCCATTGGTGCATATTTTCAAAGCGGAAAAGATAAGGAGGGGCTTAAATTAAATGCCGAACATTATACAGTCAGTGTTTTATTTCAAAAAGGAAGATTCTCATTTGGTCCCGGTTACGATTATCTTTCAGGCGATAAACCATCAGTATCTCCTTCAAGTACTCACAGGTTTGATCCTTTATATCCTACTGCTCATAAGTTTTGGGGGTATATGGACTACTTTTACGTTGGCACCGGATCTCCTGCAGGAGGGCTTCAAGACGCGTATTTTAAAACCAAATACACTTCGGGCAAATTTGCTTTGGCTTGTGATATACATCACTTTGAACTTGCGGAAACTATGTTGAACAACAGCCTTCCTGAAAATCCTGAAATTAAAACAAACTTAGGCAACGAAGTGGACCTGGTTTCCAATTATTCTATTAACAAATTTATAATTCTCGAAGCCGGTTATAGTTTTATGGCAGCTACCAATAGTTTGGAATATGTAAAGAAAGGAACTGTTGGGCAAACAGATCACACTCCTCAATGGGCATATTTGTCTATTAACATTAAACCTGATTTCTTCGAGAAATCCTCAGCAAAAAAATAAAAAAATCGGTTAGTTGGTTAGTGAAAAGCACCTGGGTATCCCCAAAAGCCCGGGGCTTTTTTTTAAAAAAAATAACTCAAAAATCGCCTGTTGTTAATTTGACAATTCTTAGGTTTTTATCCGCATTAAATTTATTTTTTTATAAAATATCTGACATTATTTGTCATAATTTTATTTTTTTAATAAAAAACATGTAAATATCAAAATCATATTTTGTCGTGATATAAGTCATGTTAACCGCATAAATAGCTCCATAAATTTGATTCATATTAATACTCACGGTATGAAAATAGATGTCACCAATATCCCGTTCGAATCCGGAAAATGGAGTTCAGAAATTAATGTTTATGATTTCGTTTTAAACAATATTAAGCCTTACAATGGCGATGGATCTTTTCTTAAAGGCCCTTCTTTTAAAACAAGTCAGCTGTGGGATTCAGTAAAGAAATCCTTACTGGATGAAAGAGAAAATAATGGAGTTCTGGCTATCGACACCGATACCATTTCATCGATTACGGCTTTTGCGCCCGGTTATATAGATAAAGAAAATGAGGTGATTGTCGGATTGCAGACGGATCAATTACTCAAACGTGCGATGAAGCCCTTTGGCGGTATTAAACTCGTTGAATCTGCAGTTCAAGAACGAGGTTTAAAGGTTTCTGAAAGAGTTCATGAAATTTTCAATTATGCCAAAAATCATAATGAAGGGGTGTTCAATGCATACGATGCTGAAATTCGCGCGTTTCGGTCAAAACATGTTTTAACGGGATTACCTGATAATTATGCCCGCGGACGCATCATCGGGGATTTTCGGCGCATGGCTTTGTATGGAGTTGACCGGATTATTAAAGCGAAAAGAGCTGATTTAATAAATGTCGATGGCGAAATGAGCGAGCACAAAGTTCGCTTACGTGAAGAGATCAACGCCCAGATAGGTGCTTTGAGAGATATGGTGACAATGGCTGCCGAGTATGGTTTTGATCTCAGTCGTCCGGCAGAAGATGCAACCGAAGCGGTTCAATGGGTATATTTTGCCTATTTGGCTGCGGTTAAAGAGCAAGACGGAGCTGCCATGTCTTTAGGCAATGTATCTTCCTTTCTTGATATTTATATCGAAAGAGAGATCGAAGCAGGCTTACTTACCGAAGAGGAAGCTCAGGAATTGATCGATCAGTTTGTAATGAAATTGCGTTTAATTCGTCATTTGCGCCCGGCATCTTACGATGAGATTTTTGGTGGCGACCCGACTTGGGTCACAGAATCAATCGGCGGGATTTTACATGACGGACGTACAAAAGTTACTAAAACTTCCTTTCGTTTCTTACAAACCTTATATAATTTAGGTCCGTCACCCGAACCGAATCTAACTGTTCTGTGGTCTGATAATTTACCTGAAGGTTTTAAAAAATTCTGTGCTCAGGTATCCATCGATACCTCGTCTATCCAATACGAAAATGACGATTTAATGCGTGGCAGCCGCGGTTCAGATGATTATGGAATTGCCTGTTGCGTTTCTTACCAGGAAATTGGAAAATCCATTCAGCATTTCGGTGCCCGAGCAAATTTACCTAAGGCTTTATTAATAGCTCTAAATGCGGGTAGGGAAGAACATGATGGTGTAGAAGTGATTAAAAACATTCCAGTTATCCCGGAAGGCGAATTGGATTATGACATAGTGTGGGACGTATTTAAACGCACCCTGAGCGAGCTTGCGAGAGTTTATGCAAAGGCAATGTACATTATCCATTATATGCACGACAGGTATTATTATGAAAGAGCTCAAATGGCTTTGGTTGATACCGATCCGCATATTGATATTGCTTATGGCGCTGCCGGAATTTCGATTATTGCCGACTCTTTGTCTGCAATAAAATATGCCAGGGTTACGCCTATTCGCAATGAAAAAGGGCTGACCGTTGATTTTAAAATTGAAGGCGAATATGCGCAATATGGAAATGATGACGACCGGGTAGATAATATTGCAAAAGAAGTTACTTCATTTTTTATCAATGAGCTTCGCAAGCATGCAACCTACAAGAATTCTACTCCAACCTTGTCCCTGCTTACTATTACCTCAAATGTAATGTACGGCACAAACACCGGGGCAACTCCGGATGGAAGAAAAGCCGGAGAGGCATTTGCTCCCGGAGCGAATCCTATGCACGGCAGAGACTCAAGCGGCGCAATCGCTTCTTTAAATTCTGTTTGTAAACTTGATTATAACGATGCTCAGGATGGTATTTCAAATACTTTCTCTATGGTTCCCAAATCTTTAGGCGACAACAGGGCAGAGCAGATTAAAAACCTTGCCAGTACCTTGGGGGGATATTTTAAACAAGGTGCCCATCATCTAAACGTAAATGTGCTTAATCGAGAGACATTAATCGACGCTTACGAACATCCAGAGAATTATCCGCAGCTGACTATCAGGGTGTCAGGATATGCTGTTAATTTTGTGAGGCTTTCAAGAGCTCATCAGCTCGAGGTAATTACCCGTACTTTTCATGAAAGTATGTAATTTGTGTTTGTTATATTGCATAGCCGGGCTCTAAACCAGCCCGGCTTTTTTTTTAAATAAATTGCAGCCACCGAATGATTGTAGCATATTGCAAAATCAATCATTTCTAATTCCAAAGCAATGTATTTCCCTTTACAGGATAGTGAAGCAGCGAAGTTAAACGAGAATGATCCGGAACATTTAAGGATTCATTCTCTGGAGACATTCGGTACGCATGACGGGCCGGGAGTGCGTATGGTTGTATTTGTGCAGGGATGTCAATTTCGGTGCCTCTATTGCCAGAATCCGGATTCACTAGATGTGAAAGGAGGTACCCTGGTCGAAATCAGTGAGTTGGTAAAACGGGCCATCAGACAAAGGAACTATTTTGGTTACGATGGCGGTGTTACCGTTTCGGGAGGAGAGCCTTTACTTCAACGAACAAAACTCACTACATTTTTTAAGCAATTGCATGAAAATGGAATTAATACATGTCTTGATTCGAACGGACGTTTGAATACTCCTGAAGTGCACGAACTTTTGGAATATACTGATATCTTGCTGCTGGATGTAAAACATATCAATGATGAATGGCACCGGAAACTGACCGGACAATCAAATAAAACCACGCTCGAGCTGGCAGCTTACCGCGAATCAACCGGCAAGAAAATGTGGCTTCGATATGTATTGGTTCCGGGTTGGTCTGATCAGGAAGAATACATTGAAGAGTGGGGGATGCATTTTAGCAGATATAAAACTGTTGAACGGGTTGAAATAATTCCGTTTCATCAGTTGGGAATGCATAAATGGGAGTTTATGAACATCACCTATCCGCTACAGGATACTCCTGTTCCTTCCAGCGAAGTCAAAAACCTGGCGAAGACGATATTTGAGAAGTATTTTGAAAATATAGTTTTAAAATAAAACTCGTTTTTCCCCCTCTGGAAATTTTATAAAAAGTTCTCTTATTTTAATACCCGCCGTTCAGCCGGCATCACCAAAATCTTTTTTATTTGATTACTGTCATTGGCCTCTTTGATGAGTGTCACGATGTTAGTGTACCATTTACACGAACTTTAGTTAACTGAAATAAATATCTGAAAAGATTGATTATTTCTTAATGAATATTCAGTGTTAATGTAAATATCGTAATCATGAAAGCAACCAATTCAGAGAAACTCCTCCGACAGATCGAAAGAGTCAGAGAGGCTCAAAGGCAATTTTCTACATTTACCCAGGAGCAGGTAGATGAAATTTTCAGACAAGCGGCTATCGCGGCAAACAACTCCCGCATACAACTGGCTAAAATGGCGGTTGATGAAACCGGAATGGGCCTTGTTGAAGACAAGGTAATTAAGAATCATTTTGCGTCGGAGTATATCTACAACCAGTACAAAAACGAGAAAACCTGTGGAGTTATTGAAACTGATGAAGCTTTCGGAATAATCAAAATAGCAGAACCCATAGGGGTAATTGCTGCGGTGGTGCCTACCACGAACCCTACATCTACCGCTATTTTCAAGGCTCTCATTGCGCTAAAAACCCGTAATGGCATTATTTTTTCCCCACATCCGCGAGCTAAGAACTCTACCATCGCGGCAGCTAAAATTGTTCTAAATGCTGCAGTAAAAGCAGGTGCACCAGAAGGTATAATTGGCTGGATTGACGAACCAACAGTAGATCTGTCGCAAATTGTTATGGCTAATGCCGACCTGATCCTGGCAACCGGTGGACCGGGTATGGTAAAGGCGGCTTATTCGTCAGGTAAGCCGGCGATCGGGGTAGGAGCCGGTAATACTCCCGCGATTCTGGACGAAACAGCTCATATAAAAATGGCTGTAAGTTCTATTCTCCTTTCAAAAACTTTCGATAATGGTATGATTTGCGCATCAGAGCAGAGCGTAATTGTGATCGAGCAGGTGTATGAGGAGGTAAAAAAGGAATTTCTTGAACGCGGCGCTTATATTCTCAAGAAGGATGAAGTAAGTAAAGTAGGTGCGATTTTATTAATGAACGGTATTTTAAATCCAAACATTGTGGGCCAACCTGCTGCAAAAATCGCTGCGCTTGCTGGTATTACTGTTCCCGACGAAACGAAGGTGTTAATAGGAGAAGTGGAATCTGTCGAGCTCGAAGAGCCTTTTTCACACGAAAAACTATCGCCTGTTTTGGCTATGTACAAGGCAAAAAATTTTGACGATGCATTGGCAAAGGCAGTGAGGCTGGTTAAACTGGGCGGATTTGGACATACCTCGGTCTTGTATACAAATGCGCAGAAGAATACCGACAGAGTGGAGAAATTCGGCGCAGCAATGAAAACCGGGCGGGCAATCATCAACATGCCTTCATCGCAGGGTGCCATCGGCGATATTTTCAATTTTAAACTGGCACCGTCTTTAACTCTGGGTTGCGGAAGCTGGGGCGGAAACTCTGTATCGGAGAATGTGGGAGTTAAGCATTTATTAAACATTAAAAGCGTGGCTAACAGACGCGAAAATATGTTATGGTTCAGAGTCCCTGAAAAGGTATACTTTAAATACGGTTGTTTGCCTGTAGCTCTAAGAGAATTAAAAGAACTGGGTAAGAAGAAGGTTTTTATTGTTACGGATAAGGTTTTGTATGATATGGGTTTTACAGATCATGTAACCAAGGTGTTAGACGAGCAGGGAATTGAGCATACGGTATATTTTGATGTGGAACCCGACCCTACACTTGCTACCGCCAGAAAAGGTGCTGCCGAGATGATCAGCTTTAAACCTGATACTATTATTGCTTTGGGCGGTGGATCGCCCATGGATGCTGCAAAAATTATGTGGGTGCTATATGAGCATCCTCAGGAACGTTTTGAAGACCTGGCAATGCGTTTTATGGATATTCGTAAGCGGGTGTATGCATTTCCGAAAATGGGTGCAAAAGCGTTGTTCGTGGCTGTGCCAACATCTGCTGGAACAGGCTCTGAAGTTACCCCATTCGCAGTTATTACCGATGAAAATACAGATATCAAATACCCTCTGGCCGATTATGAACTAACTCCGGATATTGCAATTGTAGACGCCGAGCTGATGATGGACATGCCGAAAAGCCTAACATCGGCTTCCGGTATCGACGCTCTAACGCATGCACTCGAGGCCTATGTTTCTGTTCTCGCCTCAGAGTTTACAAACGGCCTGGCTCTCGAAGCAATTCGTTTAATTTTCAAGTATTTGCCTGATGCATATAACTATGGAGCGGCGAACCTGAAGGCGAGAGAGAAAATGGCTCATGCTTCTACTATTGCAGGAATGGCGTTTGCGAATGCCTTTCTAGGTGTTTGCCATTCTCTGGCCCATAAATTAGGAGCTTCTCATCATGTTCCTCATGGCGTGGCGAACGGCATGCTAATCACCGAAGTGATCAGGTTTAATGCTGTGGATAATCCTCGTAAACAAGCAGCATTCCCTCAATATAAATACCCGAATGCAAAATGGAGATACGCCAGGATTGCTGATTATTTGAATCTTGGAGGGAAGGACGAGACAGAGAAAATTGAGCTGTTGATTAAGGCAATTGATGACCTGAAATCGCAAATTGGTATTCCTAAGTCAATACGAGAGTTTGGCGTAACAGAAGCAAAGTTTTACGCAAGCATCGACGCCATGTCCGAGCAGGCCTTCGATGATCAGTGTACAGGAGCTAATCCTCGGTATCCCCTTATAAGCGAACTTAAACAGATCTATATAAAAGCTTTTGAAGGGAAGCTTGAAGTGTCTGATCAAAAAGCGAAAAAGCGTGAAATAGTTTAGGCTACCACCCAATAAAAGCGGCTCTGAAAAGGCCGCTTTTTCATTTAAAGATGGTGATTTAAAAAGTAAGGTGTCTGAGCTTGGTATCGTTTAAAACTACAATGTTACCTTCAAGCATGTCGATGAGTTGTTCGTTTTTAAACTCTTTAAGGGTTCTGCTGAGCGACTCTTGAGCGGCACCTACCACATTGGCTAAATCTTCGCGAGAGATCACAATTACAGGTTTACCATCGCGCTTGTCTTTAAATTTATCGATCACTTCAATTATACCGGTAGCAACTTTTTTCCGAAGAGAACTGTAGGCCAGCTGCAAAAGCTTTTGATCTTTGATTAATACGTTATGCGATAGCATGCCAATGAATTCGTTTGCCACCTGCAGGTTGTTATTTATTAGCTGGAGGAAATCTTTTTTTGGAATAAGCAGCAATTCAGCTTCTTCTATAATTTGAGCCGTTTCGTTATAGAGCGTGTTTTCCAGAATGGTGGTATAACCTATGAAATCGCCTCTGCCGTACATATTTGTAATTAGCTCCTTGCCCTCCTCATTAATCATATACTCCTTTACCTTTCCGCTAACCATGAAATACACAACTGATGCTTTTTGGCCGTCTGAATATAGAATATGCTTCTTTTTGTATTTTTGAACCGATGTATCGACGATCGACAGACTGGCAGTTCCATTTAGTCTGATCTCTTTGATAAACGTTACGATGTTTTGCTGAATTTCAGTAAGTTTCCCTTTTAAGGCATGAGTTTTACTCAAGCGCATTTCTATCGAATTTAATAGATCTGTTTCGTCAAAGGGCTTTACCAGGTAATCATCTGCGCCCATACCCATCCCTTTTCGGATGTCGGTTAACTCGTTCTTCCCTGTCATGAAAATAAAGGGAATGGCAATGGTTTCAGGGTGCCTGCTCAAAATATGAAGTACACTGAATCCGTCCATATGAGGCATAGACACATCGCAAATTATTAAATCTGGCTTCTCTTTAAGTGCTTTTTCGACCCCTGTTTTTCCGTCTGCTGCGGTGAGTGTGATATAATTAGAGAGCTGAAGTATCTCAGCTACATCTTCTCTAAAATTTTCATTATCGTCAATAAGTAATATTTTTCTCATCGCTGACTGTATTATAATTGATTTATTTTTGCGGCTTAGTCAATAATTAGTTGTTTTTCAATTAATTATGACGCGGCTTAACGTTGATAAAGTTGCGCTACTATAATCAGCTATGGAATGATTGAGGTCACGTTTTTTTATAACCTTAATCAGAAGAATCAGGCAAGTTCAATCACCTTTCGAATCAGTTTTCAAACCTCTTGCTGTCTAAAATTGCTGTATTGGGTTCAAATGGATTTGCTATTCTGAGGATAACAATTGTCGCTGTGAATCTTCAAAACTTAAACTCTTGAAATAATTTTTTACCTGTTCTAACATTTGTGGTTCGGTCTTTTTATCGGCGGCCTCAACCGCCATGACCCTGAATGCGAATTTCTTTCCGGCTTTTTCAATAAACTTATTCAGTTCATGCTTAGAACTCCCCGGACCAAATATGTAAAGATATTTAACATCGCGAATGGCAGAGCTTATACTATCAAAAAATTTTAGCATTTGTTGATGCTGGCGCCTTTGTGTTCTTTCCTGATTTAAATACATGTGCTTCATGTTCGAGTACTTTTTACTCTCATGTTCTTCATGACCCAGATCAGCGTCAATAGTTTGAAGCTCGTATTCAAAATTGTCGTTCAATTTAAAAATATAGGCATGTTCCTGGTCTAACCAGATGCCGGCGTTTTTTTCGGGAGAATAGATCTTGTTTTTCATAAAAACAATTCAATATAAAGGTCTTTTATGCATTTGCCAGGTAGATTTAACTGATCATCAGGGTCATTTTTTCTGATCCTGTTTTGTGCCACTAATCAACCCGAACAAAAAATAATCTCCTTAAAGTTCGTCGGTAAGATTAAACTACTCTCTGTTAACGGTCATGTCCCGAGATGATTTCCGTCATTCTATATTGAAGTTTATCGTTCGATTTTTACATAAAAATTTATAAGCATGAAAAATATACTGGTACTTACAGATTTTTCTGATCGGGCTAAATCGGCTGCAGAATATGCAATGCATATGGCATTAAAGATTAGGGCCAACATCTTTCTTTGTCATGCATTAGAAGTTACAGAACAATTAACGTATCCTGTAGCAGACCATTTGATTTTGCGAAATCAAACGATAAAGCGTTTACGGGAGGTTGGCATGCATTTGCATCAAATGCTCTCTAATGAAGAACAAACGGTCACTTTCTGTCCATCTATATCCTACATTAATGATCTGGATATGTTAACAGAAGTTGCAGGTAAAGTGGTAGATGGGAAAATGATCGATTTGGTAATTATAGGCTCAAATAAGCAAAAAGGCCTGTCACGGTTCTTTATGGGTAGCCATACCAACGATATCCTCGACAGTATTAATCGACCTGTATTAATTGTTCCCGAAAACACAAGATTTAAAGGTATTCGTAATATCGCGTATGCCACCGATCTTACTTTTAATAATTCGAAGGTTATTTCATACCTGGCCCAATTTGCAAAGCCATTCAATGCAGAAATATCTGTTAAACATATTTCTCCTTTGGACCTGCCTCTAAGCCAGGCCGAAAAGGCTGTTGAGTACTCAATCATCGAACAGATGGATGAAGTTAATACAAGGCTGTCTTATAACACCATAAAAGGTGATAATGTGCCTAAAGGATTAATGGAAATAAGCGATGTTGAAAAGGTAGATATTTTAACACTGGTGCATAAGCGATACGATTTTTTTGAAGGCTTATTCCATAGCAGTATAAGTAAACAATTAGCTCATTCTACTAAAGTTCCGCTTTTAGTTATGCCTTATTCTTTTAGCTTTAATTCAGGCGAATTAGCTCCTGCAAACTAACATAGAACAAGTTGTTAAAAAATGTCTGGTTGTAAAGCCAGGCATTTTTTATTTTCTAAATGTGATCAATATCATTTTATTCCTCTTTAAATATTTTCTTCTTTGTAATAGAAGACAAAAATATCTTTTATTATTATAGACAAAATATGGAAACTGTTTTAACTCTTGACGTAACTCAAATTGAACCTCGCTTCAAACATCCTCAGATTTTTGAAAAATTCGATTCTTTAAACCCCGGACAGGCATTTGTTATTCATAACGACCATGATCCGAAGCCGCTTTATTATCAATTGTTAGGCGAGAGGGGCAACGTATTTACCTGGGAATATATCGACAATGGCCCAGAATGGTGGAATGTTAAGATCGGCAAAATCGATGCTAGTCAGCCTCAGGAAACCATTGGAGAAATGGTGGCTAAAGATTACCGGAAAGCACAGGTTTTTAAAAAATTCGGAATTGACTTTTGCTGTGGCGGGAAAAAAACTCTGGAGGAAGTTTGCGATACCAAGGGGATGGTTGTTGAGAAAGTGAAAGCAGAGTTATCAAACCTGGAAGATGAGCAAAATACCTCTCTCAGTTTTGATACATGGGATCTGTCGTTCTTAACCGATTACATTATTAATACGCATCACAATTACGTGAAAGAAAATATTCCTTTCATATCAGAATTGGCCAATAAGGTTGCTCGTGTGCATGGCGACAGGCATCCGGAGGTAATCGAGGTAGCGCAGGTGTTTGCTCGGATAGCATCAGATTTCAGTTTGCACCTGATGAAAGAGGAGGCGATCTTGTTTCCTTACATTAAAGAGTTAGCTGCAGCTGCAAAAAATAATACACCTTTATCTCCTGCATCTTTCGGATCCGTAAATAATCCTACGCAAATGATGGAAGTGGAACATGAGCAGGCCGGTGAAGATTTGGCCGCAATTCGTGAAGCAACAGATAACTACACCTTGCCTATAGATGCTTGCAATTCTTATACAATTCTCTACAAAAAATTGGAGGAATTCGAAAATGACTTGTTTAATCATGTTCATTTAGAGAATAATATTCTCTTTCCGAAGGCTATCCAACTTGAAAAAGATTTAGGACTGTAAATTTTCACACTAAAAAACTGAACGATGAAAAGAAATAAGAACCTGATCGAATTATCCCGCGATCATCACCACGGACTCCTTTTAGGATGGAAGATCAAACAGGGTTTGAAGCGTAACGTTTCAATCGCAGAAATGGTAAGTTACATTTCTCATTTTGCAATCAAAGCCTTGATTCCACATTTTCTGGAAGAAGAAGATCAGGTTCTTATTTATTTAAATACCGACGATGAGTATAGGAAAAGAACGGTTCGGGAGCACTCTGAAATAAGCGATTTAATCAACAGATTGCCAGATGCTGATGAAGAGATGCTATTACAACTCGCAGATTTGGTAGAAGCACATATTCGATTTGAAGAACGTACGTTGTTCCCTTACATGGAAAATAATATAAGCGAGCAGCAATTAAATGAAATGGGCAGGCGGATTAACGATGCTCACGAACCGTATGTAGAAGACTATCCCAATGCCTTTTGGGCCAAATAGTTGCACTTTTTGTACTTTTAATAAAAAAATAAACAATAAAAGCGCCTTTACCTTTTCATTTGCCTTCTGCCCTGAGATTGCCCTGATTCTTCAAGACATTTCAAAATAAATGAACATAATCCGAAAAATTCATTTTCGCTTCATCTTGCTGCATTACCTTGCCGATATTAAACTCTCAGATAATAAAATGAAAAGATTGATTTATTTTTTGGCTGTTTTTGCAGCATTAACGGCTAATAGCGCAATGGCGCAATACAATAGAGATCAGGTGGTAAACAGGTCATACGAGCCTGGAGTTTACAACGATGATAGAGGAGAATATCGCTGGCAGATAATCGAACGACGCGTATGGATTCCTGAATATAGAACCAGAGGTATACTGGGAATTGGCACACGCGTTATTCCAGGACATTACGAAATGAGAACTGATCGGGTTAAGGTGTATACAAATTCAGGAAACGACGGCTACGGCAAATCAAATAATGGCCGAAAAGGAAATCATCCTCATGGAATGCCTCCCGGACAACGTAAAAAACAACAGGGTAACAGATATTATTACTAAGGATTTTGGGTCTGAGGAAAGAGCCTTCTGCATTCAGAGGGCTCTTTTTTTGAGCAATCAGTTTATGTTATTTATTACTTTCTTTATAATTTGAAAGTTGCTGTTATGTTGGCCGATTCATATTTAAATTCTTTTACAGCAGACCGCTGGCCAATTCCAATATGATTAAAGCCCTGCATAAATCCCGCGCTGAAGCTAAAGGATCTTAATATATTAAACTCAATTGCTGCGGCGGCTGCAATACTTCGTTCTTCAGTATCGTGGGTTATGTTAGAATCACCTGAACCACCTTTTTGTTCTGCCTTGATTAATAAATCAAATTTTGGCCCGACCAGTAAAGCAAGCCCCTCGGTAAGTTTGTATTTAAATAGAACAGGCAGCGAGAAATAAGTCATGGAGTAGTTTACACCCGATTGTTTATTTTCTCCTTCCAGTTGAGAAATCAAGTATTCAGGCTGTATATAAAAGCTTTCGTATAATGGCACTTCCATTGCAATACCAAATACAAATCCAGGCTTCCATGATGCTTTCACAGGCGTTTCGGGAGCCGGATATCCTTTATTAAAATTCATGTTGCTATAGTTTACTCCTGCTTTTAATCCGAAATGTACTGCCGCTTGTTGATACGATTGGTGCCAGGGGCTTTTTGAGAAGACCTGAAATTTTTTCTTGCTCAGATCAAGGTTAACCAATGAGTTTGCCTGGCTTTGAGCAAATGAAGTACAGTTTATGCAGAGCAAAGAAATAAGTAATAGTTTTTTCATATCGTCAGATTTATGATCTTTAAATCTGATAAACGAACTCGATATTGAATGGTTTGACGTAGCGGCTTCGGTCAGGTGTAAAAAACTGACTGTTCCGGATAAATCTAGTAAGAGTAGTTTGGCCTGAATGTCTATTTGGGTTTATCATCTTCAAATAGCATCCGCATAGCCGGCGTTTGCATATCATCATTCTGACCGTTGCGCATCGCCCAAAAAAAAGCGATTAAAAAAATCATAGCGATTAAAATACTGCAGCCTATCAAAAAGTAAATAATGCCCATATCTTAACTTGATAAAATTATTTTAATCCGTTTTGCCGGGCAAAGTACCGCGTGCTAAATGATGTAAATGAAATAATAGTTATTGTGCTTAGCGGCATCAAAACAGCCGCGGTTAATGGCGAAAGTGTTCCTTGAATCGCAAAATATACACCCACAAGGTTATATGCACTTGCTATAGCGAAACTTAGCCTGATGGTTTTCATTGCTTTTTTTGACTGCGCAATAAACTTAGGCAAAAGGTTTAACGAATCGCCGTGTAGAACCGCATCGCAACCCGGACTAAAATTGTTGATGTTATCTGTAACAGCAATACCAAATTCGCTTTGTTTTAAAGCCCCGGCATCATTTAAGCCATCACCACACATCATAACGATGGAGTGTTCCTCCTGTAGGTTTTTAACATAGTCCAGCTTATCCTGGGGCGATTGTTTGAAAAACATCTGATTAGGGTGGGGAAATATAGAAGCAAGACTCGCTTTTTCGCCCGAGTTATCTCCTGATAATAGGTAAAGGTTAAATTTATCCGATAGTGTGTGGAAAATGCTTTTTATTCCGGGTCTCCATTGATGAGTGATTTTAAAATGACCCTTATATTCTCCTTCAATTTCCAGATGAACAATAGAATGGTCTTTATTCGATCGATCGGCCGAAGGCACAAATGCCTGATTGCCTAAAATTACCGCTTTGTTGTCAATGAAACCGGCAATGCCTTTTCCGGGAACTTCGATAAAATTTGTCACCTTGATAAAATCATCCCATTTCAACCATTTTATAATTTCGCGGCTAAGGGGATGAGCAGAGTTTCGGGCAAGCGAAGCCACTAAAAACTTTTCTTCGAAAGCCAATTTTCCCGAAAATGTAATGTTTACAGCTTCTGAGGAGGTAATCGTGCCAGTTTTATCAAATACAATGGTGTCGATCCGAGCAAGTTGTTCAACCGCGTCGGTGTTCTTTAAATAGAATTGATTTTTATCAAAAATTCCAAGAACTGCTGAGAGTGTAAAGGGTGTGCTTAATGATAACACACAGGGACATGCGACAATCAGAACTGCTGTAAAAGCGGCCCAGGCCTTATTCATATCTGATGAGTAGATCCAGAAGCCTGCTGCGGAGATCGCAATGATAAAAGTAACCAGACTGAAGTATTTGGCAATGCTGTCGTTAAAATTCTGAATAGACTTTTTGCGTGTAAATGTATCGTTGTTCCATAAATTGGTAAGGTAACTTTGCGAAACCGGTTTGATAATTTCAAGTTCAACGGCTTCTCCAACCTGCCTTCCTCCTGCATATACAATTTCTCCCAGTACCTTCCTAATCGGATCCGATTCGCCTGTGACAAAGCTAAAATCAAAGTAACCGTCTCCTTTCATCAAAATAGAATCTGCCGGAAGGATTTCGTTATTACGGATCAGAATCCGATCCCCAATGCTCAGTTCAGCTATGGCTGTACATTTTTCTTTGTTGTCTTTTAATACGCTAACTGCCACGGGAAAGTACGAACGATAGTCGCGCTCAAAGGATAAATGATAATAGGTGCGCTGTTTAACCCACCTCCCCATCAGCAACAGAAAAATTAGTCCTGTTAAAGTATCCGAAAATCCGGCGCCGGTTTGAGTCGTGATTTCAACTACTGTTCTGAGAAATAATACAGTGATAATTACAGCTAAAGGAGTGTCAAGGTTTATTAGCCTGTTTTTTAATCCTGCCCAGGCAGAGGTAAAAAACTCCCTGCTGCAGTAGAAGGTCGCGGGAACTGCAAATGCCAGATTGAGCCAGCCAAAAAGTACTTTGTAGTGTTGCTCATATTCCGACAGACCAAAGTATTCCGGAAAGCTAAAAAGCATTACATTACCCATGCACAAGCCTGCTACCGCAATTTTTTTGATAAGCTCTCTGTTTACCGAGCTCTGTTTTTCTTTTACAACGTCCTGCAAACTTATTAACGGCTCGTAGCCAATTGAAATTAATAGTTCAACAAGCTTCCTTAATGATATTTCATTGTGCCTAAAAGTTATCGCGACCTGTTTTTTCAAGAAATCAATTCTTGAATGTACTACCCCCGGGTTGAGTTTATGTAAATGTTCCAGAAGCCAAATGCATGAACTGCAATGTATAGATGGAATATAGAGCGTGATTACAGTGATGTTTTCGTTTTTAAAATCGACAAGATCTGCAGTAATGCTGTCTTCGTCCAGGTAGGCAAATTGCTTTTCTTTACTAGATTGTGTTTGACCAGGAGTGTCATTATACCTGTAATAGTCGCACAAACTATTTGAAGACAGAACCTGGTAAACACTCTGACATCCAATACAGCAGAATGCTTTGTCGTCAAAAACATAAGCTGAATTCTGTGTGTCTGTACCGCAATGAAAACATTGCGCCTCAATTATTGTGTTGTTTGTCATATTAGTCTTTGCTTACAAAGATTCGATCAATTGACTCCGATTTGAATGATGTCTGTTATCACATTTTGTGATTAAAATCACAAATGATAGAAATGAAGATTTAATGTTAATTTCAATGCATGTTTGTACTCCTGGTTGTTTCGGCTTCCGCAATTTTAATAGCCCTTGCTCTGTATTTCAGAAAACTCCAGCGCAAAGCAGGTATTCTTCCTCACTTAAAAGAGAAATACGGTAATCTGCTTCAACAGGAAGTATTATTTTATCGTAATCTGAAGGATGTGGAAAAGGAGAGATTTGCCGAAAAAGTTTGTTTATTTCTGGAACGAACCACGATAGAAGGTGTAGGTACTGAAATAGATGATACAGACAGGGTTCTGGTGGCTGCCAGTGCAATTATTCCAATTTTTAATTTCGGAAACTGGGAATACAGAAATCTCACTAACGTGATTTTATATCGGGATACTTTTAATGACGAATTTCAATACGAAGGGGAGGGCCGCAGTACACTTGGCATGGTTGGTTCTGGTTTTATGAACGGACAAATGGTATTATCCAAAATAGCTCTGCACCGTGGATTTCAACCGGGAGGAGTCCAGAATACTGCCATCCATGAATTTGTTCATCTGCTCGACAAAGCAGATGGTTCGATTGATGGGATTCCGGAGTTATTGCTCACCCACAGTTATACGATTCCATGGATCAAGGCAATGGAGCAAGAAATCAGGCGGATCCAGCAGGGGAAGTCTGATATTGATCCCTATGCTCTTACTAACGAAGCCGAATTTTTTGCAGTAGTTTCAGAGTACTTTTTCGAAAAGCCCGCGCAGTTTGCGGAAAAACATCCGGAGCTGTTTTCGATAGTTGACAAGATGTTTAATCCGAAAAACGTTGAATAGATCTCGGGGCTAAAATATATATTCTGGTAAATCCTGTTTAGCAGATTTTTAACTGTACCTTTGCGAATTATTTCGCGAAAAAAGAAGCATGTGAATTCTCATTTGCAAACGTTTTCAAGAATATACGAATTGGTACATGAAGAAAATTGTTGATTACAGAAAACTTTTAGGAGTAAACGAAGCTGCAGAGTTACAAGAATTAAAAACGGTTTACCGTACGTTAATGAAAAACTGGCACCCGGATAAATTTCAGGATAGCGCTGAAAGTAAATTAGAGGCAGAAGAAAAAAGTAAAACTATTATTGAAGCCTATCACTTTTTAGTAAGTATTGCTCCCGAAACCCGTAAGCAATCTTTAGAAGAATATACCATCACAACCACAACCTCAAACATTGCCGATTTTGAATACAAATCTCAGGTATTGACAGTGAACTTTTTCGACGGGAGTGTTTACGAATATTTTGATGTTCCAAAAGCTGTGTATGTAAAGCTTGTTAATGCTGACTCGCCGGGTAGATTTGCCAGGAGACATATTTTTAACTCGTACGTTTACAGAAGCACCAGCAAATTGGTTGCTACTGCTTAATATACTTTACTTTATCTGCATCGCAGAGAAAAAAATGCTACGCTTTATTTCGTGGCATTTTTTTTGATCTTATATTTTCATTGCTCGGATATTTTACTCAGCTTCTAAATCTTTTTCTTCAGGTACAAGCCTGATCTCGTTTTCGGTCATAGTAATCAAGCGCTGTTTGTACAATCCGCCAATAACTTGTTTGAATGCTTTTTTACTCATCTTCAATCGGTCTCGAATCTCTTCAGGAGAGCTTTTGTCGCCCAGATTTAATACACCATCATTTTTCTTCAGAATATTCAGCACCACGTCCCTCGAATCAAGGATGAAATCAAAACCAACCTGACGCAGACTGAGATCTATTTTATTGTTTTCTTCTCTGATTTTTTTAATATATCCAACCCTCGATTCACCAATCTCAAGTTCTTCGTAAACTTCGTTACGATATAATAAGCCGATATATTTATTGTTGATTATAGCACTGTATCCAAGGTCGCTTTTATCGTAAATCATCAAACTAACTTCATCGCCTTCTTCCAGATGGCTTAAATCGGTTTCTACTTTGTCTTCTAACCAGGTAGTTGCCGTAAGTTTGCCTTCCAATTTATCCAGATACACGTAAACAACATATCGTTTGCCTTTTTCAAGTGGGTACAGTTGTTTTTCCGACGGTATAAAAAGATCCTTATCAATGCCAAGGTCCATGAATGTACCGCTGGCATTTTTATCCACAACTTTTAAAAATGCGAAATCACCGGCACAGGCGTATGGCCGCTTACTGGTGGCGATGATGCCGCCATCTTTCTGGTGATAGACAAAAACTAGTAGCTCTTCACCTATTTCTGCCGACTGCTTAAAATCCGGAAGAAGCACCTCTTGTTCGCCATCCGTAAGGATTAATCCTTCCGGAGATGTGTTTTTTACCTTGAGATAATTATAGGTGCCGATTTTTATCATGATCTGAGCTGTTTTTTGAAATGCGTCGATTTACGAAATGCAAAGGTAATCATCTGTTTAGGAATGCTTCAATGTGAATTGATTTTTACTTTACTGATAACACTTCCCTGATTACTGAATTAGCGGCCAGGATGGAGTAAAGTAGGGATAACTATTCCCAACCTTTATCGTTAACATTGTACAAACTCATAAATATGGGTTTGCGAATAGAATCGAATAAATGAATATTGAACTTAGAAAACTTACCCTTGAGGATTATGATGACCTAAAGGAGTCGATGGAACAGGCATATGATACGCTTGGAGGGCAAATTTGGGGTAAGCAGACAATAGCCAAGTTGTTAACGCTCTTTCCGGAGGGGCAGCTCTGTATTGCTGTAGATGATAAAGTTGTGGCCTGTTCGCTAGCTATTATAGTGGATTATGACCAGTATGGGGATAAGCATACTTATAAACTGATTACCGGCGAGTACACATTCTCAACGCATGATCCCAACGGCGATACTTTATATGGAATTGAGATTTTTGTTTCTCCTGAATATCGGGGCCTGCGGTTGGGCAGAAGGTTATATGAAGCAAGAAAGGAACTGTGCGAAACATTGAATCTTAAGAGTATCATCGCGGGCGGACGGATTCCGGGTTATCATGCCCATGCTGATCAACTAAGTCCGAGACAGTATATAGATAAAGTAAAAGCCAAAGAATTATTCGATCCAACCCTTACATTTCAGATATCAAATGATTTCCATGTGCGGAAAGTTCTTAAAAACTATTTGCCCGGTGATCATGAATCGAAAGAATTTGCGACGCTGATAGAATGGAATAATATTTATTACCAGGGTATTGATGCTTCGGCACGTTCGGCTAAAACTATCCGTATTGGCTTAGTGCAATGGCAAATGCGTCTTTTCCCTGATATGGATAGTTTTTACGAGCAGGTAGAATTCTTTGTGGACGCAGTTAGTGGTTATAAATCGGATTTTATTATGTTTCCGGAGTTGTTTAATACGCCTCTTTTGCAGCCATATAACCATTTGCCCGAAATGGAAGCTATGCGGAAGCTGGCCGAGTTAACTGAAGAAATCGTCGCAAAAATTCAAACATATGCACTCTCTTATAATGTAAATATCATTTCGGGGAGCATGCCTATAATTGAAAATAACAAGTTATATAACGCTACTTACCTTTGCCACAGGACCGGTAAAACTGAAGAATACCGGAAGATCCATATCACGCCAAATGAACAAAAGTATTATGGTATGATTGGTGGGGATAAGATTCAGGTATTCGATACCGATTGCGGCAAAGTCGGTATTTTGATTTGTTATGATGTCGAATTTCCAGAACTAAGCAGGATCTATGCCGATCAAGGCATGCAAATTTTATTCGTGCCTTTTTTAACAGATACTCAAAATGGCTATACCCGGGTAAGGCATTGCGCACAAGCCCGTGCAATCGAAAATGAATGCTATGTGGCGATAGCCGGCTGCGTCGGAAATTTACCCAAAGTGAATAACATGGACATCCAATTTGCGCAGTCAGCGGTATTTACTCCATCAGATTTTGCTTTTCCGACCAATGCCGTTAAGGCAGAAACCACTCCGAATACAGAGATGATGCTCGTCGTGGATGTTGACCTTCATTTGCTGGACGAGCTCCATCATTTTGGCACAGTTAAGATATTAAAGGATCGCAGAAAAGATTTGTATGAAGTTAGACTGTTGAAATAATTATTTTCTGCAAATGTAGAGGGTTGCACTTTTTGAAAACTACATTACACTTAATAAACTATTTTTAATACTATTGTACTCGAATTATTGCGAATAAAAAAATCATGAAATTAGCTAAAAAGATCTTTGCCTTTGCCTCTGTATTAACCTTTGTTTTGTTTTCTTCTGTAAATACTTTTGCAGGGAATCCCGTAGATAGTGATATCAGTAATACTGCAGGCACTAATTCAGGTAATAGCCATCTTGATATTTACCTTTTTATTGTTGCATTATTGGTATTAGTTGTTGTGATTCCTTTTTTTGAAGACAAAAACAAGAAGACTTCAAAAGGGGCATAAATAAAAGTTTTGGGATTTACCCATGCTGTTTTGCCGCGAAACCACACGATAAGCTATTGTTCGACCATTAACAATACGTTGAAAAATGCATTATAAATTTCTTTCAACTGTATCGGGTCGGTAATAGCTTTTTCTATTTTTAACTCTAGAAAGGGCGCTTTCCCATCACCCTCTTCCAAGGTATATTCTACAATTCCAAAAGTTAAATCCGGGACTTTTAGTAAAGTATTTCTCAGTTGTTTATTAGTGAAAATTAATGTGGTTTTACTTTCGTCATTGGTTTTAATGATAAATTTTTCATCAAAATCGTTAAAGCCCAAAACGACGTCCTGCATTCCAAAAAACTTACTCAGCTCGTCTTTAAAGCCTTGATTATAGATAGCAAATCGAAAATTATTTCTTCCAAACAGGTATGCGCTGAACGTAGTAAATGCCATGGCTTCAAATCCAACAGCATGGTTGTTGTAAATATCCAGAATAACTCTCCGCTCATGTTGTTCTAAAACAACATGATAATCAAGCGGATCAGGGTCTGCTTTGAAATCTGAAATTACTCCTTGCCACAACTGCTCTTCATTGACAGCTGAGATAATTTTTTCTTCCTCTTCCATAAGTGCTTTTAAAGTAGAACTAACCGTATAAACTTTAGTTTTAATTGCACCAGATTAATTATGCGCGCATGTAATCAGGAAGCCAGTTTTTTATAGATTTCTTGATCTCATCAGGAGATAGTGCTTCCTCTGCTGTACGAAGCGCAAGTTCTGGAAGTTCTGTGTCGGATGCAAAACGGAGTGCAGCCAGTTGAGCAAAGGATAATTTTTCTTCAAGTAATTCTAAACGATTAGCGGTAAGTTGATAATAACGCAGACGGAGTTCTAATCGAATTATCCTGTTTTGATTGTTAAGGGCATAATGTTGTCGCATCATAAAAGATAGCCAACCAATAAGAAAGAATACAGCGGCGAGCATTGCAAATTCAATTTTGTGTTCATTAAATTTGGTAAATCCCAGAATACTTAAAATGAGTAGAACAATAACAATTGGGTAAAAAATAAAATGATGCGGATAATAGTATCTCGAATGGTTTTTATAGTTCTGAGCTTTCATGTTGCAAATTATAATTTCTTTGCGCCGCTCTGCAATAATTTAAATCAAATAAATTCCTGATAGTTAGGTAATTTAATTGTACCTTTAGAACTTATACATAAATAATAAAATAATGCAACAAGGAACAGTAAAATTTTTTAATGAAACTAAAGGTTTCGGATTCATCACACCAAGTAATGGTGGTAGCGAAATCTTCGTTCATTCTTCAGGCCTAATTGATAACATTCGCGAGAATGATACTGTGAGCTACGATGTAGAGCAAGGTAAAAAAGGTCTAAACGCGGTAAATGTAAAAGTTAGCTAAACAGCACTAGTATATAAATCGTAAGCATCCGCCAAAAGCGGATGCTTTTTTTTTGAACTGGTTTTTATTTTAGTTGAAAAGAACAAAAAACAGGATGTAAATATTAATAGGGGATGGAAGCGTTTCAAGTTAAGATCAATGACAGGAACTTTACGGTTGTTCCCCGTCTACACGATAATTTTTATTCTGTAAGCTATGCAGGCAGATCAGCAATGTTGGGTAAGGAGGAAGATGGAGAATGGGAGTTTTCACTGCAGAGCTCTGAAGATTTGGATGTTTCTGCCAGAGAGATAGGAGAGGTTATTGAAATGTATTTGAAAAATCGGGATCTCTCCTCAAAGTAATTTACTTAAGTATTAAATCATTTACTCAAATCAGTTCAGAAACTTCAGGCCTTAATACCAGTTCCACTGGATACCCGAAACCCAATCTGGCTCTAAATCTGTCGAACCAGGTTTTCGATTCAATTACTTTTAACTCATATAGTTCTTTTCCGGCCAAACTTGAAGGAAAGAGCACGTTGCTCTTGAAATCTGTTTCCAGAGCTAATTTGCCCATTATTTCGGTGCAAAATAATAAGGATAGTTCTGTCAATACTTTTTGAATGCCATCCGCATACATAGAAACTTGCAAGCTTTCTGTGCTAGACAGCACAAAGACTATGAACCATTCGTTTCTATGAAGTGCATGCACTGTGGTGTATTCGCCAATTGCACAAATAGAGGGTATTTCTATCTCCAGCAGATTGTTGCCGTTAAAGTCCCAATAAATTTTCTGATCTCTGATATATGTCTTTCCTGAATCCTGACGTGGTGTAATAGCTTGTGCGGTCATTTAGCAATAGTACCTGATTTTTTTAATTAAAGGAAGTTTTGTTAGCAGCAAGTACTAAATCTCAAAGTCTAAATCTTATTGCGACTCTAAGTGGTCCTTTAAGGAGGCTCCAGCCTTCTGCCATTCTTCTTTTGCAGAATTATATTCTGGTGAAGTTGTGGCTTCACTGCCAGAAATACCTAATTCTTCCTGGAGTTTAAGGAGAGCGGCAAATTTTTCCTGATAAGTAATTTGAAGGGATTTTAGGATTTCAAGATCTTGCATATGATTTTTAAAGTACCGGCTAATTTATCATTTATAAATTGAAACAAAACCTTAGAACTTTCGTATTTGTAGCTATTGAATATTAAAATATGATTCGTTCCGCCTATAAGAAGCTTCCTAAGCTTTTGACATACCTAACAGGCTTTGCGATAGCTTTAATAATTATTTCAATTGTTGGGTGGATCATCGGTTGGCTGCGCCAGTTATGACCTTAGTAGGTGTTACAGTTCTAAAGCGATTTCTCGCTTATTGAAACCACTAATTCAATAATTTTTCTATATCAACTTTTTCAAGATAAGGTTCTAGAATACGTACCGCTTTAAAGGGTTTTACCCGGGTGATTTTGTTTTTTATCTCGTCGTAAAATACCTCTGCATAGAAATTGTCGATATTGAATAAAAAAATTACATATGGTTTAGCTTCTCTTTCACCTAAAAAGTCTCCCTGTGAAACAGTTTCAACTTGTTCATCTATAGATAATCTAAAGAAATCATTAAGTTTCATATGTCGTCTGTTTAAAGACCTGGCTATATCTATTTAACTTATATCGGCCTAAAATGTTCTAATAATCGCTAACCTTTTTAGACGTTCGGAGTATAAAGAAAATATGAAGAATGGCCTTATCGCTGTGATTGATAATGATGAACTTGATCGTTATATCCATAAAAAAATCGTCTTATTAACTTGTCCTAATTACAGGTTTATAGATTTTGCTAATGGGCTAGACGCTTTACATTATATCAAAGTAAATGCTGAAATCGCGGGGAACCTTCCTGACTTAATGTTGCTGGATATACGAATGCCATTTCTTAACGGGTGGCAATATCTTGAGCAATATTGTAAGTTAAAACCCAGTTTGGCTAAACAGACTCGTCATTATGTCTGTACGTCATCAATGGAGCGCTTTGATATGGATTTCAGAAATAGCAGTTTGTATGGTTATTTTATGAAACCCATATCCCCTCAGAATGTATTGAAAATGATAAACGATACTGAAAAAGGGCAAGATATGAATACTGAAGGGGATTTCTTTAAAAGCTGGCAATAGGTAGAGTTATGTTCGGACGGTTGGCTTTACCCATCCAAGTTTTAGTATTGATATTTTCTTTAAAACTAAAACCTAGAATCATAAACTAGTAAAAAGCACCCATTTATGGAACTTCTTACTAGTTTATGTTGTCGATTCAGCCTTCAGTTGAATCCTGTAATGCTTTTCTAACCTTGCTATGATTTCGGCTGTAAGTGAAGTAAATCAAAATTCCAACTACCAGCCAGATTAATAAACGTTCCCAGGTGTGCCATGGGAGGCCAATCATGAGGTACAAGCAAACTAATATTCCCAAAATAGGAACAAATGGAAAAAGTGGGGTTTTAAACGGCCTTGCAAGTTGTGGGTCTGTATATCGAAGTACTAAAATTCCGGCACAAACAATAACAAAAGCCAGTAATGTTCCAATTGAAACGAGCTCACCCAACAAATTTATAGGTCCGAATCCTGCAATAACCATAGCTACAAGCCCTGTAATGATGGTTGTGATATAAGGAGTTTTGAACCTGGGATGTATGGCGCTAAAAACCTTTGGTAATAAGCCATCGTTAGACATGGAATAAAAAATGCGCGGCTGGCCCATTAACATTACTAATATCACTGAACTTAAACCGGCGATTGCCCCGATTTTAATTGGAAATCTTAACCAGAACAAGTCATTTCCACCGGCATTCACAGCCACGGCGATAGGATCTGGAACGTTTAACTTTTCGTAAGGAACCATTCCCGTCATAACAAGCCCTACTAATATGTAGATTACTGTGCAGATTGCCAATGATCCTAATATCCCTCTGGGCATATCCTTTTGTGGGTTTATTGCCTCCTGGGCCGCTGTGGAAACTGCATCAAAGCCTATATAAGCAAAGAAAATAATTCCGGCTCCGCGAACTATTCCCTCAAACCCAAACTTGCCAGGTCCCTGTGCTTCGGGAATAAATGGCGTTAAGTTATCCGTGTTTATATATGAAATGCCAAATCCTATGAATAAAAGAATGACAGCCAATTTTACTATGACAATGACATTATTAAATTTGGCGGATTCGCGGATACCAATTACTAAAAGTGATGTTATGATCGCAATGATAAAAATTGCTGGGAAATTTATTACGGCTCCGGTTGGCGTAAATACTCCACTCGATGAGTCGTAGTTGTAAGGTGCTTGTGCTATGCTTGCTGGTATATTAACGCCAAAATCTTTTAAAAAGCTTACCATATATCCAGACCAGCTTACCGCCACGGTGGATGAGGCAAATAAATATTCTATAATCAAATCCCAGCCAATTATCCAGGCTATAAATTCACCCATCGTTGCATAGGCATACGTATATGCACTGCCGGAAATGGGAATCATTGACGCGAACTCGGAATAGCAAAGCCCCGCAAATGCACAAGCTACTGCGGCAAGTATAAACGAAAGGACTACAGCTGGACCTGTATGTAAGGCTGCGGCGGTTCCGGTCAGGGTGAAAATACCAGCCCCTATGATTGCCCCAATACCTAAAGATATCAGGTTATTTGCCGTTAAAGTTCTCCTTAACCCTCCTTCCAGTTTTGATTCCTTTATCAGTTGGTCTATCGATTTTTTATAGAACATATAAATCTTT
>CBFGOI010000068.1:0-25156 GCA_965650335.1 uncultured Pedobacter sp.
ACCGGCTAAAGCGCCAACACCCTCTCCTTGAGGAGAGGGATCAAGGGTGAGGTGATTACACGATTATCTTATCACCTCATCCCTAACCCTTCTCCTCCAGGAGAAGGGAACCAGAGGCGTATAACACAACGATTGAAATTTTAACAACATTATTCTCAGGCGCCAATACAAGCTAGCCGCCATCCCGGTTAAAGCGCCAACACCCTCTCCTTGAGGAGAGGGATCAAGGCTGAGGTGCAAGCCAAACCTAACCTGATAATTATCATACCCACCTATTTCCAATTATTTCTACATTTAAGCATAAAAAACATCCCCAACATGAAACCTATCACCAAAACCCTTTTTCTGCTGGCGCTAAACTTAACTATTTTAATTCCGCTCAGCTTATTTGCTCAATCTTCCGGGTATTCCAAAGAAGTACAAGACCGGATCTTAAAAGTAGAACAAAGTCTTGCAGGAACCGTGGTAGTAGAAGGCGATAGTTTTTGGACGCTCAAACAACGAATGCAATACCACCAGGTCCCGGCTGTGAGCATTGCCGTTGTTAAAGATTTTAAGATCGACTGGGCAAAGGCCTACGGCTATGCAGATGTAGCCGAGAAAAGAATTGCCAGTCCCACCACCCGTTTTCAGGCAGCTTCCATCAGCAAATCACTCAATGCCATGGCAATGCTCAAGCTGGTACAGGACAAGAAGATCGACCTGTATGCTGATATTAACACGTATCTCAGCTCCTGGAAGTTCCCTTATGATTCCCTATCGAAGAACAAGAAGATAAGCCTGGCCAACCTGCTGAGCCATACCGCCGGCTTAACCGTACATGGCTTTGACGGCTATAAGCAGGGCGAAAAAATACCTACAGTGATCGAGGTGCTAAACGGAACGGCGCCGGCTAATTCTGCTGCCGTGCGCTCCAATGCCGAGCCAGGTATCAAGTCCGTATACTCCGGTGGCGGAATAACCATCTCACAGCTCATCGCAATGGATATTAGCAAAAAGCCCTATCAGGATTTTGCCCTCCAAACCGTTCTGAAACCTTTGGGCATGAACCACAGCTTTTACTATCAGCACCCCAGTTTAGGTCAGGCAAAAGACCTTGCCACGGCTTATCGTGCAGACGGCAATGCCGTGCCCGGTAAATACCATACCTATCCCGAAATGGCAGCAGCAGCCTTATGGACCACCCCAACAGATCTGGCTAAATTCATCATCGAAACACAACTTTCCCTGCAGGGCAAGTCAAATAAAGTACTTTCCCAGGAAACCACCCGGCTCATGCTTACACCATACATCGATCGCCAGGCGGCTTTGGGTGTATTCGTTCAAAAGCTGGGCGAACAAAACTATTTTAGTCATGGCGGGGCCAACGAAGGTTTCCGTTGCCAGTACTTCGGAAGCATGGACGGCGGAAACGGCGTTATCGTGATGGTAAACTCTGATAACGGAGCCATCATGCAGGAGATCATTAACAGCGTAGCTAGCGTGTATCAATGGAACGGTTTTTACAAGCCCCAGGTTAAAAAGCTCGTTACTGTCCCCGATAGTATCTCCTCTGCATATGTGGGTAAGTATGAGATCAGTCCCGGCTTTATTTTAACCATTAGCAAAGAGGGCGGACAGTTAAAAGCTCAGGCCACTGGTCAGGGGAAACTGGATCTCTACCCCGAAGCAGAAAATAAGTACTTCGTAAAGGTGGCGCCCATCGGTCTTGAATTTATTAAGAACGCAAGTGGCGTGGTCGAGAGCCTGGTGATCTATCAGAACGGGGCGAAGATTCCGGCGAAGAAGATTTAACAATTTCTTATCTGGTCGAAAGGGTAGCTTGATGATTTGAAAAGGATAAGCACGGCGTCGTGGGTGCTGTGGCCCCGCCATACACTCATACGCCTGCAGGCCTTAGGCGCGGGGGGCCGGTATCCGTTTCTGTCGGGTTTAGAGATGTTGGTGTAGAACATCGTCGCTAATTATTGGGTATGTGAATTATTTTTTCTAATATCACAGGGTGAAACCATACTGAAATCACGTGATGAGTGAAAGTTCTGATACAAATAAAAATAGCTGGAAGGTTTTGCTTGATGCTCTATTGAAATTCAGAGAAGAAAGGGATTGGGAGCAATTTCATAATGCAAAAGACCTGGCTTTAGCCCTTTCAATTGAAGCATCTGAACTAAATGAATTGTTTCTCTGGAAAAAAGCCGAACAGGCTAACCCCGAAAAGGTGAAACAAGAGTTAGCAGACGTAATCGGATATGCAATATTGCTCGCTCATAAATACGATCTAGACATCAACGAAATAGTGCTTGAAAAAATAAAGTCAAACGCTGTGAAATATCCCGTAGATAAGGCGAAGGGTACAGCTAAAAAGTATGACGAGCTATAAATGATAATCTACCAAGCCACAAAAGGCAAATTCCTTTCGGACATTCTTTCTAATGATATAGAAAACATTGTTCGCGAGGACATGGAGCAATATGGAAACAAAAGAGTCGGATTAAGCGAGCTATCTTCATGGAAGAATTCTTTGCAATACATGAGTAATATCATGCATGACCCTGAAATTCCTAATGATTGCAACATCGCTATTGAATACCATATCCCTCAGACTTCTAAACGTCTTGATTTCATAATCACAGGTCAAAACAAAGAAAAGCAGGATCATGCGATTTTAATTGAACTTAAACAGTGGCAGGATGCTGAACTTACCGATAAAGACAGTCTGGTAAGAACAAGATTTAAAGCCGGAAATGCATTAACGCCTCACCCTTCTTATCAAGCATGGTCTTATGCAGCGCTTTTAAACGGCTTTAACCAAACTGTTTACGAAGATAACATCCAACTTAAACCATGCGCGTATCTCCATAATTATGAAGACGATGGTATAATAACCAATAACTTTTATAGCGAGTACATTGAAAAAGCGCCGCTGTTTTTAAAGTCTGATGCACTGAAGCTCCGGGAGTTTATCAAACAGTTTGTCAAGTATGGTGATGAGTCGAATATCATGTACCGGATTGACTGTGGCAAAATTAAACCGTCCAAAAGTCTTTCTGATAGCATTGCCTCAATGCTAAAAGGCAATAACGAATTTGTGTTGGTTGATGATCAGAAAGTGGTTTATGAAACGGCTCTTGCTTTGGCACGACAATCAAGCGCAACCAACAAGAATGTTCTTATTGTAGAAGGAGGACCAGGAACTGGCAAGTCCGTGGTTGCTGTAAACCTTTTAGTAGAGCTGTTAAAAAAAGGTTTAAACGCAAGATATGTCACCAAAAACGCTGCTCCGAGAGCAGTCTATCAGGCTAAGCTTACCGGCACTCTTAAAAAATCAGTCATATCTAATCTTTTTACTGGCTCAGGAGCATTCATTGATTGTGAGGAAAATGTATTTGATGCCCTGATAGTAGATGAAGCTCACCGACTTAACGCAAAGTCCGGAATGTTTAGCAATCTCGGCGAGAACCAGATTAAAGAGATCATTAAGGCAAGTGCCTTTTCGGTATTTTTTATTGATGAAGATCAGAAAGTTACATTGAAAGATATTGGAGATGAGCAGGAGCTTTTAAAGCATATTACGCAGGAAGAAGCTAAAGTTCACCTATTGAGTCTTAGCTCCCAGTTTCGATGCAATGGCTCCGACGGCTATCTGGCATGGTTAGATAACACCTTGCAGATTAAGGAAACTGCAAATGAAAAGCTGGATACACAGGAATATGACTTTCAGGTATTCGATTGTCCTTCAAAATTGCGAGATGCAATTTTTGAGAAGAATAAACATAACAACAAAGCGAGACTTGTTGCAGGATATTGCTGGGACTGGGAAAGTAAAAAAGACCCTAAAACTTTTGACATTATTTTCCCTGAAGCTGACTTTAAAATGCGGTGGAATCTGGAAACCGATGGGAGTTTATGGATTGTAAGTCCTGATTCTGTAAATGAGGTTGGATGTATTCATACTTGCCAAGGATTGGAAGTGGACTATGTAGGGGTTATAGTGGGAGAGGATTTTATTGTGAGAAATGGAGAGGTAATTACTGATGCTTCGAAACGATCGAAGAATGATTCTTCAGTTAAGGGATATAAGGCTTTGATGAAGAAGGACGCTCTAGGAGCCGTTGAAAGGCTAGATAGAATTATAAAAAATACGTACAGGACCTTGATGACTCGGGGGATGAAAGGATGTTATGTATATTTTGTTGATAGGGAGACTGAAAAATATTTTAAGTTGAACTAAAACGGTTCTTCTCATTTAGAAGATAGATCTTCCGCCCCCTTTATGCATTAATGGAAAAAGAGATAATGATCATAGAGAAAATATGAAGACTAATAAAACTTATCGTAGCTTATTAGATAAGTCGATAAACTCTATGTTATCAGCTATTGAAATATATAATAAACCTAACTTTTCCTATAGAGAAGAAACATTCGCGATTTTAGCTGTAAATTCTTGGGAACTCCTATTAAAAGCACATTTACTTAAATCTTGCTCTTATAAAATGGACACCTTATACAAGATGGAATTTGTTAAGAAAAAAGATGGAACAAACGCAATAAGAAAAAAGCCTCAATTAAACAGAACAGGTAATCCCACAACAATTGGAATATTCGAAGTGATAAAAAAGCTTGAAGATTGTAATATTCGATTAAGTTCAAATTTGAAGGATAGTATTGAAGCAATAATTGAATTAAGAGATAATGCAATTCATTTTCATAATGAAAAGCAAATTTCAATGGAACTTCAAGAGTTGGGTTTTGCTTGTATTAAAAACTATATGGGCATTATCAAATTATGGAATATCGACATAAACTTAAGTAAGTATAATTTTTATCTTATGCCATTAGCTTATGTGGATTCGAGGGTCGAAGCAGACTCTATTATTACTGATGAGGTAAGTAAATACTTATATTTCGTTAAAAATAAAATTTCAAACAGTGAAATAGACGATGACGATTTTACAATAGCTATCTCCATTGATATTAATTTCAAAAAGTCAAATCGTTTTGAAGGAATAGGAATAAATTATGATCCCGAGGGAGTAGCTGTATCAATTTCTGAAGAAGATATTAGGAGCAGATACCCATTAACTTACAATGATATTTGTTTGAAACTAAAAAAGAGGTATTCAGATGGGAAACAAAATGCTGATTTTCATAAGTATATGAAAACTATAAAGGATAACCCCAAATTACATCACCTCAGAAAGTTGGATGCTGCAAATGAAAAGTCTTTGGGAAAAGGATATTATAGCTCGAATATTTGGCAAGAGCTGGATAAATATTACAGTAAAAAGTAATATCACAACTAAGAGACTAGCATCGGAATTGCAAATCATGACGAGCGTGACTGTCGTAAGTCAGCAATAAATTAACATAAAACCATATATAAGAATAGATACTTGGTTTTACCAATAATGAAATAATCCGTTGAATATAGTTTTGAAGAACTCCTTAGTCCTCTCAAAAGCAAAAATAAATGCAAGAACCGACACAGTGATAGAAAATAGTTGTAAAAATAAGTTCGTTTTATAATTATTGAATTCTTCCAATGATTTGAAAATATCATTTAAACTCTTTGTCTTTGAATCAAGTAATTTAATTGCCGCTCGAAATCCTTCAATGTAGTACGTTGATAAATCCTTCACTTTAGGATCCTGAAAGTTTCTACCAATAAACTTTCTTAACTCGCCTCGGTCAATATAAAACTGAAGATTTCTAGTCGCAAATTCACTTTCAAATCTCTTTAGCGTAGTCAAAATTTGGATTGAATTATGCTTAAGGGTTAAGTAGCTTTTATTTCTAAATCTGAACAATAAGTATTTTAAAGAGTAGCTATTTTTAGAAATTTTAATTTGGTCATAGATGTTTCTTTTTAAACTGTTTAACCTATTTGTGAGTTCTCTAAGAATTGCAGAGAAAACACAAGGGAAGATTAAGCTTTTGAGGATATAATAGTTTTCCAAAGAATCGTAGTTTGTGTAATCGTTTCCAGTAACTGGTCTAGTTGCGTGTCCCTTCTGCTTTAGCACTTGTATTAATTGGCGTTTGTTATCAGAGTCGTTAAAATGCACTTCAACTTGTTGATCTTCCAGTGAGAAATACCTGCCAAAATCGCTCTCAATAAAGGGGTGTGTATGTTTATTAAACTCTATAATATCATTAACCTCATAGAACTCAATACTTGGAAGAATTTCAAAATTTTTACTATTGTGAAAGTACCCGTTGAAGTGTTTGGTTACGTTATGTTTAACTTGATAATTTAAATCAGAAACTAAATTATCCTTATTGATTAAATTTAAACTACCCTTATACGATGTATAAGAATAAAATCTTTTATGCATTAGGATTTTTAAAAAGCTATAATATGTTGGGATGCTTACTGGAACGTCTTTCTGGCAGGCTATTTTTTCAAAAACCTTGTGAAATTTTTCACTTAACCGGACTTGAAGGCTAATGATAAAATAAGACTCGTTTGTTTTGATATATTCAAAATTGATTGAATCTATTAAATCATTCTTTATATTTCGCCTTTTTTTTAAATTGATAGTTAATAAACTTCCGGTTGAGATATAGTCAAATTTATTTTCAATGTTAAAAAGCTTTTTCTTTAACTCATCAGTGTCTATAATTTTGAAACCACGATTTGCAGATTTACCAAATTTTGAAATAAGCTTCTTTCTAAATTGATGGAAATTATCGATGTCTATAACTTCAAAGAAATGGACTTCCTTCATTAAAATATCTTTGAAGTTATTGCTTAAAATTGGTGTCTCCGTTTGTAAAGTATATTTTTTAATCCATTGGTTATTTGCGAATGAGAAACTCTCCCAAACCTGTAACCAGTTTGAAATTCTACTATTATTTGTAATGAATGACAAAATATGTCCTTTTACAGTATCGATGAACTCATTCCTTTTTTCAAAAAAAGGTCTAAAAGCTTTTTTATAGAAATAAAACTCTTTGTTGTCCGCTTTCATTTGAACGAGTATGTTAACCGTGAAAGTTTTTCATGAACAAAACGAAAGTATTGGAGAATCAGCATAATAAAATTACTAAAGAATGTAGTTAGATTTATTAGAAAACTTAGCTGAACCATGTCCGGTATGCTGTTTCAACGGCTCACTTGTAATATGAATAATTCCACCATTCTCGGGATTTTGAATCGCCTCCATATACATATTGTTCTCCCTATCAATTACTCGTTCCTTGAAGACATACTTACCCTCTTTAAAATAATATTCATCCCCATCTTTTATTTCTCTAATATACTTTTTCTTGCCCCCCAGCTTTTCTTTAGTCTCTAGTAGTTCATAAGAATTAATTCCCTCTTCAAAATCTAAAAATATTGTCTTCTCAAACGAACCACAGTTGGGACACGCGTCATTAGCATTATCAGTTGTATAATGCATTAAAGCCTTTTTGCACTTTGAGCAAATGACTTTGTCTTCAATAAGATACATAAGTGAAAATTGATTTGTACTTTATTTGTGAAATAATAACATCGCAATTATTTATGAAACTTTCCGATAATCAAATTCTTTTCCCTGACATCCCCTCTTAATCGTCCTCATTTGTAACGAAAATGCAATGAGGTTTGCGAATCCTTCGCTTATTTTCATGAAGTCTGGCCTTTCTATTCGCGTTTACTCGTTGTCGTTTATGGCTCTAGGACATTTTACTTGGGTTGTGGCTCATATAACAGAAAACGTTGATTCATAAATGAAAAATTCGTACGGTATTAGTTTAACGCCTTCTTAATAATTCGTTGACTGATTGATTAAGAACATTTTGGAATTTAAAATACAGAATGCCACTATTATTAACAGGTGCGATTGCTCCTATTTTATTATCCACCTTTGCTTTTAAACACGTTAAAAAATGCAATTCATTGATAACTCTAAAATCAAATTTATCAATATAACGAATATAAAAAAGTTGAATTATTTTAAATTTTTGGGAATTACTCCCATTTCTGAACGCTGAATAAAAAAGATTAGGACTTTGATCTTTTAAAGATGTGAAAGTGGGAGATTGGGTATATAATTCATTTATAATTCTTTTGAATAATAGCTCGAAATCTGATTTCAATAAGGTGTTAATTTCTTGTACATTGGTTCTTTCGAGGTTTAAGTAAGACAACTCATTGAGTTTAACAATCTCATCCTTGATTAAATTTATCTCTTCTGAAAATTCGCCTTCGGGATCACTACTTAAATATTTGTCAATCAGAGGATGGTAAACATGTTTATTGCGACTCCTTCTTAAAACCGAGACCAATCTTTTACACAGTTTTTGCGGATTAAGCCTAAGTACATTTCCGTTCCTAATTATTAAAAAATACAGAGTTGTGAACTCATGAGTAGCATACAAGCCCTGATCTGTATATTCGAGTAATTTCCGAACCAATCTTTTATTCTCCTTATCATCTATGGTGAGGAAATCATGTCGCAATAATTGATTATATATTCTATAATTTTCCGGGATATCATCGCCCTTTACGTTATATATAATCTTGATTTCTTCTTTCAATCGATCATAATTAAACCCATCCCCTCCAGTAATGTAATTATAGATTGAGTTAAAGTAGTGATAGTTTTTCTCAGGATAATATTTCTCTATAAACCGGTCCAGAAATGAGTCAGAAGGCCTTGTATTGTTATCCCAAAGAAGTTTTGAAACAGCATATCCCATGCCATCATCTAATCTTTCCTTGTTTATATATGAAATTTGGCCTTTTCTGTATTCGATGGAAATAATTAAAGAAAACTTTAAAAGCATAAGAAGAATTTCATCCTTGTTTTTTTCTAAAGCTGAAATTCCTACGCCCTTCTCTATCTTATAATAGATATCACTAAAGTTCGAGATAAAATACTGAACTGTTCTGAAATTAATACCCAAACCGTTCTTCCATTCTTTCTGCAAAATTTCATAGATAATTTCACCGTTTTGTCTCAAATATTTTTCATATTTAATAGTTTGGCCAGAACTACATATTATGCCTTCGAAAATATCTATAAACTCAGGGTTAAAGTGAACTATATTCCCGATTGTTTTTTCTTTTACTTCTTTAAATTTTTCTGACGTTATTTTGTCATCATTGGCAACGACAATGACTTTGATATTTGCATTCTCAACAAGAGAATTAATAAATCCTAAGACTTCGTCGCCTGACAGATGTTCGGGAGCAATTCGCTCTAGATCATCGAAACATATAATTAGATTGTCTAAATCTATATAGTCGCTTTTTTGCTCTCTTATTTCAGCTACCCCGTCACTAATCTTATCTACAGCAGAACTTAAAATCCCGCGGCCTATTAGTTGCGTAATATCTATCGATTTTACAATGGTCTTAAGAATAGTCTTAGAGGTCTTTAAGTACTTGTTATCTAATATGGGGTATAGTTCAATAAATATACGATCCTTTATGTCGTCAATAGTTTTTACACCAAATAGTGAGACGATTATCGGTTTATACCGCCTAGTAGCTCCGCTGTTAGTCGTTTTTATAGTCTCTGCGTGGTTGAAGAATCTGTTTTTTAAGTAATATGTTTTCCCAACACCCCAACCACCAGTTAGCAATAAAGCATAGTTAGTAGTTTTGGTTAGATACATTTCTAACACTTTATCTATTCGCTCGAACTCCATTTTGCAAGTTAGGTCTTATTTGGCCATAATAAAAAATCAGGCTAATAGTGGAGAAAGTTTGTAGCTTTCTCCACTATTAGTTGTATAATGAGACCTTTGAAACTTCATTAGCGGGTACCTACTATAAGGCTTGGGTAACATTCACTAGTAAAATCTATTTATCCTGTTGAGAGTGCATTGCTAATCTCACAAAATGTAGTTTTCTTAAATGACTTATATACGTATAGCCTAAAATAAACTGTAAAATGGACTTTATTAAAGTAGAAAATTTAGAACAAGAAATTGAGATTGTGCGAGTGAGCGATATTAAGAGAATCTATGATCAGAAAGATGGAAATGGAAATTTCATAACTTTCATTGAATTTAAAGATAGTAGAGAGGATATGTGCATTCAGGAAAATGCTTCTGATGTCTTTAATCAGATTAAAGTTAATAATAAGAATTATTCAAGAAGTTAGCCAATCCCACGCTGGTTCGAGTTTGCCCCCACTGGTTTAAGTGTTCCTACAGGATCACTTAAATCATACCATGAAAACCAGGACTCCGTCCGGCTTGCCACCTACAACTCGATGCCCTATCTGTTCCCCATCTAGCTTAAGTTTCAGCCTAGGCCTGTGCGATAGCTAAATAAGCTTTGCCAATAAGGGAAAGTTTGTAACTTTCTCCCCACGCTGGTCCGAGCATGTGCTGGTTCGAGTTTGTAACTCGGACCTTCTAAGCAGAACAACCCGGATACGAGCTACAAGCTCGCACCAGCATATCCACACAACACACAAGCCAGTCGCTTTCGATAGCCATTTCGCTGGTTCGAGCTTGTAGCTCGGACTTTCCATTTTTGTCTGGGTCGATTCGAGTAAATCCCCACGCTGGTCCGAGCGTATGCTGGTTCGAGTTTGTAACTCGGACCTATTCAAAGACCTTCCTAAGTCCCTGGATTTTGCGGCACGAACCTGTGGAGCTATTACATGACCATGTTGCAAGCCGATTGAATTAAGTAGCAATGAGATGATTGATCAACGGCTGGACTACACTCATAATAGTCCTGTTGAAGCTGGATTTGTGGAAGAGGCTCATTATTGGTTGGACAGCAGTGCGAGGATTATTCCGAAGCAGGAAACAGTAGAATCAAATTGTTATTTCTATTTTGGTCATAGCGAGACGCTACGACCAGTGAGGGGCCCACGAAAATATCCCGTCCTCTAATTTTAGTTTTTCATTTAACTTTGTCATCGGTCTTAGATTTAAATTATTCCACCTTGTGGCTTTTGGGGGCCACTAATTAATCTAAGGCCTTTCTTCTGTTTTACATAGATACTCCTTGGTACGGGGATGATTGAGAACAGCAATTTTATCGCTTTCTAATTTAGTTCAAGCATTATTAAACAAGATTGAAAACCACAAAAAATACGAGCCCTTACTGGGCTGTTTGTCCTGAATGCAACGGACGAGGCAAAAAACGCCGAAAGCTCCGTAAGAAAGTGCGGCTCCTTTACAAGATAGCATTAAAAGAATTCGAAATAACAAATGGCGGAGGAACGTCTCCTATTCCCCCTAAGGGTGACTTATATCCATGCCTGGATTGCAGCGGATCCGGTTTAATTTCATCTGGCATTAAACCAATTCCGGCTAAAGAAATTTATCCGCATGTAGCCATTATTGGCGGTGGTATTGGCGGAGTTGCGCTGGCTGTAGCTTGTTTGCACCGCGGGATTCCTTTTACGCTTTACGAGCGGGATGCTGGCTTCGATACACGTTCTCAAGGCTACGGCCTTACGCTGCAACAAGCAAGTAAAGCGATTGAGGGACTAGGGATTTTCTCTCTAAAAGGAAGATTGATTTCAACAAAGCATGTGGTTCATAACCCCGATGGAATAGTGATTGCAGAATGGGGAGTGAGAAAGTGGTTACAAAAGAATGAAACAGGGTATCCGAAGCGCACCAATGTGCATATCGCTCGTCAGTCTTTGCGTTTAGCCCTGTTGGATGAGTTGGGTGGAAATGATGCGGTGCAATGGGGACATCAATTGGTAGATTTTAAGAAGTCTGACGACGATGGCGTTGAACTTAGCTTTTCATTGAATGGAGAGATTAAAATTGCCCGGGCAGATTTGATAGTTGGAGCCGATGGCATTCGCAGTTCGGTGCGGAGCTTGCTCATTGGCGAGAATAGTACACCCTTGCGCTACCTTGGTTGTATAGTGATATTGGGCATCTGTTCGCTCGAGGCTCTTGAAGGTGTTGAGAGTCCGCTGCTGGACTCTGCCACGGTATTTCAAACCGTAAATGGGAATGAGCGAATTTTTATGATGCCTTATTCGCAAGATGCGGTGATGTGGCAATTTAGCTTCCAAACGCCTTTAGAGGAGGCTAAAGCATTGAGTGCGCTGGGAGCAAAAGCACTCAAAGAAGAAGCAATTCGCAGAATGCAATGGCACCATCCCGTTCCCCAGATTATAGCAGCTACTTTGGAAGTGCAGGTGTCAGGCTACCCAGTTTATGACCGTGAATTGCTCAGGCCAGAATTGCTGGCCACGGGCGGACCGGTAACTTTGATTGGAGATGCGGCCCATCCGATGAGCCCGTTCAAAGGACAGGGTGCAAATCAAGCTTTGCTCGATGCCTTAGCTCTTGCTCGTGGAATTGCAAAAGGATGCAGAGCCCAATCTAATTGGAGAGACGCCGGATTGAGGGAAAGCGTATTAACTGAATTTGAATTAGAAATGTTAGAACGCAGTGCTATCAAAGTAAAAGATTCAGCAGATGCAGCAGGGTTCTTACATTCAGACATTGTGCTACATGAAGCCGATGAACCAAGAGGACGAGCCAGGAATGGCCTCAACTAAATCTTGTCCAAAGGAGAGGAATTTGGGATTTCGAGCTTTATTCCTTTGTTGGTGTCCCCACCAACAAATAGTAAATAAAAAAAATCTAAAATCGACATTAACCAAAAAGCCCAGACTTTTTACCAAACTTCAGGAAAGCTCCACCAAACTTCAGGAAGGGCATTCTAGTTATGTAAATGGGCACCCTTGTCATTTCGACGACAGGAGAAATCTCTTGAGTATGAAGATTAGATGTCTCGCTGCCCTCGACATCACAAAGCCGTGTTAACAAGCGCTCATCAATAACTGATACTCAAAAGATTCCGGATTCTCATCCAAGCATTTGAAACCACCCCTTGATCCCCTCCTTGAAAATAAGGAGGGGAGGTATGACGCTTTAGCAGCTTCTCAATCAAACCCAGCAACCCAACAACAACACGCAACCCTAGTCTACGAAGCCCCGTGAATCCCACAAGTGCCGGCAAAGTTCTTGCATCAGCAGGCCCAGCGCGCAGGCAAAGGGCATTGGCTGGTGACCTGAAGCTTGGGCCCGAGCACCAGAGGGAACCAGGCACAGCCCTGAGCGCTGATGCGAGAGCTGCGGGTAAGCCCTGTGCAAAAGGCACCTCGGGATTCACAACGCGTTTGGTCCTTTCCGCGGTGAAATTGCGCAGCAATCATTGAGTCCATTGAAAGGCAACCAATAACTTCTCAATAACGACTAGGCCCCGTGCCAATGAACGGACGAAAGGAATCATGAAAATTTAAGTTTCCCCATCCTCGGGATTTGTAATCCCGATGCTATGATGCTGGATTTACAATCCAGCTTAAACCATACTGAAGCCTTACCTCGCGCTTTCTCAGTGCTAGCGCACGCGTGTCGCGTGTGCTTTACAAATATTCAATTTCTATTAATCCTTTATCTCCTGAATAATCAACAGCACTTGAATACTGCCAATGCCAGGCTTCAGTTACAAATCCAGCAATTACCGGATTTGTATGGATGTATTCTGCTTTCTGCTCAATTACTTCCGAACTCCACAGCTCAATAGGCTTATTGTTATGTTGCCAAAACTGGTTAGACTTAACATTGCTGCTCTTTTGACCTGCCCTGGCAAACATCCAGAGCATCCATTCTCGTCTTGACTCCTGTAGATTGGAATCAATCGCTTTGATAAGTTGCTTAGAAGTGTGCTCTTAAAATCTGCCTAAAATCACTTCTGGATTGTTCTCCTTTGCACGATAGATAAGATGAATATGACTCGGCATAATACACCAGCAAAATAATTCCATTCCGAGATTTGCCCTGCAGTATTTAAGACTTTCAAGAATAATATTATTGTACTGCGGACGAACAAATACATCGATCCAGTTTACAGTGGCAAAGCTTACAAAGTACAGCCCTTCTTTATTCAAAAATTTATATTTCCGACTCAAGGTATAAGTGATATAGGTTTAGACGATAAAGCTAGGAAAAATTGAGAAGATGCACACGCGACACGCGTGCGCCAGCATAGGGAAGATTATTGTTAAAATGAAAGAGTATGTTGAGGTGTTGAGCTTTAATAGTGGCGTAGCGACAATATTAACTATTGCTCTGCAAATACTCTCTCAGAGTGCTTTCAATCTTTCCGCAACCCACCAAAAATGGCTTATCCTGAATGCTGATATTAAACCTTTGGCCTTCTACAGTATATGTTCCGGATACTTTGCCAAGTGGTGTAGAAATACCAAAGCTGCCTGTCGATTGATCACCATTGAAGGTTCCACCGGCCTGGGCGATTGCAGATTTTGCTTTTTGTACGAGCGTGTCTGCCGTATCCGAAAATTCAATTGAAAAATTACATTTAGACATAATCAAATCCGTTTTCAATCACAACGTCGAAAATGGAAAATAGTTCAGTGGGAAGTCCGACACAGTCTAGCGCAAGGGAAGGGTAACCTGAACTGTGTCAATATAGATTTGGTTTTATTATTCCCATTCTTTTATAGTGCTCTTTATTCATCTCATAATGTAAGGTCGTCATTGTGTTTAAATAATCTTTTAAGGGTTCTAAAGAATACTCTTTTCTTAGTTTGTCTACGTTTACTGAATCTACAAGTCCGATTTTAGGAATGGCTCGTCCTGTTGTTTCCGTTTCATAAGTGACCTGAGTCCCAAATGATTGTTTTTCTCCTGCGTTTACTTTAACTCTGTCGTACAAGTACGCATAATTATTAGGATTGGCGTTTCCCTTTTTTACTTCTTTGTCCATTGCTTTTAGTACCTTCTTTTGAAACTCTGAATACTTGTCGCAATGCTGCACTAACAACCAAAAATGGGTTGAACCTTCTTTGCCAACTTTGTCAAACCCCAGAAACCCATACTTATTAAACATTGCTTCAGCCTTCATTTTATTATTAGTGATAACACTGTCTTGGAATTTGTGCCATTGCTCTTCTGAGAGGTCCTTATACTTCCCTTGGGGGATATAATTAGCGACTTGATCAATTTCAACTAATTCCTTCAATTGCCTTTGAAGCTGCCCCTTTTTGCTTTTTGTAAATTTTGCGGCACAACTGGTCAGAATAATGGAAATTAACATAATGGAAACTATACTTTTCATTTGCAATTGTCGATTTAAACTTACACCTAACGTTGATGCTTGGTGCAGTGCCGGATAAAAAAAGCACAAACCCCATCGTGTCGTACTAAAGATATTATAAAAATCCAACCACTGAACCCGGCATTGCTCCAAACTGTTAGGTTTTGGTGTTTATTAGTTGTTTCATATCCTCCATTGGACGCCCATAGTCTCTCATGCTGACGCACGCGTGTCGCGTGTGCATTAAATAGATGTATCGTGTTTTAAAGGTTGTTCATGTGGATGCTTCCGAGCTTTTGGTGTAGCGGTGTTTCTAACTATCTGTAGAGTTAAGCTTTAGCGTCTCCACACCCATATCGCAACCTATTTGTTAACCTAGCCCGTAATTGTTCAATCATCGACCTCAAAATCGAGAAACACCTCCCGGACCTCTCTCATTAACTCGACAGTTAGTGCCACATTCTGGTCCGCCAGGTCCAGCAGTGCCAGGAGTTCGGGCTGCTCCTGAAATGGGTCAAAGTCCATGTCAGGCACTTCTGAGGTAGAATTGCTGAGCATATAGGCATGGTAAAAAAGGGAGAGCTGGATTGAAAATAAAAACGTGCATGCCTGAATGCGGGAATCCTCCTCAGTAGCTGCCGGCTCTTCCTCAGAATAGGGCCAGTAGATCGAACTGTTTGCAGCTTCATAAGCTTCGCTGAGTTCGTCTTCGCTTAGGGCATTGATATTGCTGAGGCGACGACTAAACAACTCAAGCGAATGAATCACTTTTATGATGTCCCTGATCTGCAGGCATTCAGAGTCTTCAATCAGGGAGAAAGGCAATTCAAATTCATCTCCATCCTCAAGCAGGTCAAAAACATCTTTGAGCTCACCGAAACGGGCGATATTCATGCCGAATTTTGCTAGCTCATCTTTTGAATACTGGCAGCTGTTGCAAATATCGATAAGCCATTTGCGATAATTGAAAATAGGATAGCTTGTCATGACAACTCAAATATAGCTACCTCAATAACATGACGGATAACAAGGCTTGTTAATGAATGTTAAATGTGCTTTGCATGCTGCGGAGTGGAGATCTCTGCTTCCCGGTGCTGGCGCACGCGTGTCGCGTGTGCTTTACAAATATTCAATTTCAATTAATCCGGACTCCACAGCTCAATAGGCGTATTGTTATGTTGTCGGAACTGATTAGCCTTAACGATGCTGCTTTTTTTGACCTGCCCTGGCAAACATCCAGAGCATCCATTCTCGTCTTGACTCCTGTAGATTGGAATCAATCGCTTTGATAAGTTGCTTAGAAGTGTGCTCTTAAAATCTGCCTAAAATCACTTCTGGATTGTTCTCCTTTGCACGATAGATAAGATGAATATGACTCGGCATAATACACCAGCAAAATAATTCCATTCCGAGATTTGCCCTGCAGTATTTAAGACTTTCAAGAATAATATTATTGTACTGCGGACGAACAAATACATCGATCCAGTTACAGTGGCAAAGCTTACAAAGTACAGTCCTTCTTTATTCAAAAATTTATATTTCCGGCTCAAGATAGAAGTGATATAGGTTTAGACGATAAAGCTAGAAAAATTGAGAAGATGCACACGCGACACGCGTGCGTCAGCACGGGGGGCCTAAGTGGGTAAGTGTAAATGCTCTGGGAAGTTGAAAACTTCCGTCTATAATAGGCATTAAGCCAGGCTTTCCGCTCTGACCTGCCTTTAATCTTAAGCCAGGTTAGGAAAATATAATCTTGAGTTTTAATATATCTTTGTTATTATGTACTTATAATCTATGAAATATCTATACTGTCCCCTCATCGTATTGTTGTGCTTTGCTTCTTGTGAAAAAGCGGAAGATATACCCGTCCTTGCCTATTATATCGATGTTCAAGCAGTTAGGCAACCTGGTATGGACATAGAATATGAGTTATCCGGGACTAATATAGATCCAGTAAAAAATATCACTAGCGGACAATTCAAAACAGCATTTTATAAAAAAGGATCAACCCAAACAGTGACACTAACTACAACTCATGGAAACCCTATGTTAAGTATAGATGTTGCAAATGACTTTAGCAAATTATACACCAGTGAAAGTATAGCTCATACAGAGGGTACAGGAACGATATCAGTCACATTTGTCGTTAAGTAATATCTTCAATCCACGCCATGGTTCGTGTCCTCACGAACTAATTAAAGTTCTTCTGTTTCGTGAGGACACGAACCAGGGCGACAGATTTGTAATCCCGCATAAAGCCTAAAATTTCTAATAAATAAAAAATACACTCCTAAACCATCCCAATGAATAAATACCACACGTATCTACTTGCCTTCCTTACCTTAACAGTTATTCTTTCCTGTGGAACTCACCCTCAAGATAAAGAGGTAAAAAAAGAAAATGAGTCCTCCGAAGCTCTTCAAGCTACTGAAACAAAGATTTCAAGCTTTGGGTACCGCGATAACTTACTAGAAGAACTTTATAATGAGCTAGTAGATAAGTCTCCTAAATTGAAAAAACTGGAAGATGATTTACACGCTATGCGGTCGAAGACAAAAGAAGTTACTGAAGAATTTAACGTATACGACGCCAAATCAAAAAATTATTATAATTCTGCAAGCAGTCTATCTAATTCTATTGAAGATAGTTTGTTAAAGAAACGAATAATGGAACTTGTTTCTTCCAGCAATAAGGCTTATACAAAAAGAAACGCGGCACTTAGTTCGCTTTTAACACAAATATCAAATAATGGTGGCACGCTCAATGACCACCATTCTGCTTTGAAAGTGATCGTTACACTGCCAATAATTGAGAGGTTTCAGAAAGAAAATTTGCCTAAAAAGGGATATAAAGAATTATTAAAAGAGCAGCAAAAGTTAATTGAGCAGACAGATAGCATAACTATGCAATAGTTTTAAATAGTATGTTTAAAAAAGACTGGCATTTTAATCAAGAATGTTTTTTATTCCTTCAACAATCTAGTTTTTTATGAAAAAAACATTCCTTACAGCCGAGTGGCGAAAACTGGCCATGGCCAACTACTCTATAGATGCAGATATACTAAAACCCTATCTGCCTTGCGTGCTTAAATTTATCATCTCTTTATTCGCTGTCGGTTTGTTTCACTAGTTACTAAATGTTAACGGCTTTATTCCCTCAATCGTCCTGGTTGCAGCGAGGTTTGCGAATTCTTCGCTCGTCTACCGTTCCTCCAAAACTCGTCAAAGCTTGATAAACTCTGAGATAAAAAAGCTATTATATAATTCCTTTTTATCATTATGCTGGTTCAGAAACAAGCAATAAAGCGATATTTTATCTTTTGCGCCGGCCTCTTTCTTCAAAGCCTTTAAAATCTTTGGCTGTATAGGCATCCAGATGTAGCCGTCACCAACTTTAAACAAAACTTCCGATTTACAGATCTCCTCTACTTTAATGCTCTTATCCACAAACAGAGCGAACACATGTTTCATAGACATCAATACATCGTTGCTTAGAGGCCTCACTTTACCAGTGTATTCAGCAGTAAAACGATATTTGTCCAGCCGCGCATAAGATTGGGCAATATTCGAATCCCTCTCCACGCTATCGGCATACTTTTTTTCGAAACGTAAAACCTCCAGAATATTCACCTCCGGATAGTTCTTATTCCAGCTAGTCCAATATTCATCATGATTTTGAGCAAAGGAGGGAAGAGTGAGAATTGACAGTACTAAAAATAGAGTTATTTTCATGTTACATCATCATCATTTCAATATTACAATAACCAACAGAAGAACAGAGATTATTCCCGCAGAACCGGTGATATAGATATTTCCGTTGAGCAATTCTTTAAAGGGAATTGTAAACCCCGAAAGAATCCAGATAACTACTGACCCGGGGTATCTGAATAAAGAAAGGATGATCCCTTCCAGCAATATTGAAACAAAAATTTCAACCAGCCACATTATTCTCGTAGTTTAAATTGGAGTAAATATTAATTAACAACTCACACGGATTAATATAAATAGCCAATGCAACAGGGTAGAGCGTCCAGTTCCACCGGCAAGGTCTCTTTATTTGCACCATTTTAATAACAGTTCGTCTGCCAGTTTATCTCCTAAGAGTTTGATGATGTTGAGGTCCTTGCAAGCCCCCTGAACATTTCCCAGCTCATATTTGCAAACTGCCCTTCCATACAGCATTTGAACGTCGGACGGCATTTTTCCAAGACCCAGATCAAAGTAATAAAGTGCTGCAGAGTAATCTTTCTCTTTCATCGCCGAGGCGCCTTTTCGGTAGTAGTCCATTGCCGGATAGGCAGTATCAAATGATGAATATTTATACTCCTGCACCATTTGAACATCTACAGGTTTTCCATGTAAAACCGCCGGCTGCCAGTTGTTTTTCGTCTTGTTAAAGTTTTTAATGATCATTTTGTCGAAGTTCTCATCGAAGCTTTCCAGGATCTTTAAGCTATCGGCTTCCCCATTCTTTTTTACAACATAGGTAGCCAGGAAGTACAGGTTTGCCGAGGGTTGAGAAGGGACACCTTCCTTAAGGGCATCGAAATAGCTTTTGTCGCCTTTAAAAATGGGGTATATCTGCGGACCTGCCATATATATGGTATCATTTCCCGATACGGATTGGATGCCATCGGGACCAGGATGGTATGACGATTGATACTTGCTTTCTGCCACAAAATAGAAGCGCAGGCAATTTTCATCAGAAAAGCTGCTAGCACCTTTTTGAAGCATAATCAACGATGTGTCGTTAGCACTTTCTATCAAAAAATTGTTCATGATAAATCCCGAACTATTTTTAATGCTTAGCAGCTTGTTTTTTAATGTGAAACTGACAGGATTGCCATTATCATGATACACGGTAGCGATTTTTGCCTTACCCTTCGCTCCGAAGGTATAGCGCATATAAGAATACTTCAGCAACTGATTATCTTCTAATTCAGTACCATCGCGGTAGCTCACTTTAGCTTTAATCCAATTACCTGTTATATCCTGAGCATAGGTAGCGCACAGTATACATTGAAGAAGGAATGATAAAAGAAGTTTTCTCACACTTGTTGCTTTATTTTCGTTTTCAGTGAAATTTGTTCCTTAGTTCGTATAGAAGTATTTGCATCAACGGCTCTATCCCCGTTCTATCTTTCTTGGCTTTATAAAATAAGTATAAGGAGTTTTGCTGGTTTTCATTAGCCTTACAATTTCCGGCCAGTGTTTAATCATCAGTTCAACCATTCCCCAATACCTGGTTCCTTTGGGTGCTTTTAGAAAGAAGGCACCGATATTATGTGTTTTTAATAGAGCTGCCTGGTGCTTTGTTTTTTCTATTCTTAAATCCTGGGTAATAAATATGCCGGAGATTTTGCCCCATTTAGGTATCCAATCTTCATCTTTTATGCCTTTTTTGAATGATTTGGCAATAGAAGTTATCTCAATATCATCATCTAGGGGGATTTGTAATTGATTTAATCCTTCAGCGAAATATTCAGAAAGGTTTTCATCAATTAATACCTTAATCATGCAGCCTGTTTAGGTTCAAAGAGCGATATGGCATCCCTTACGTCGGCTTCGCTTAAATGATATAATTTTGTCAGGAAGCTTACAGATTCACCGGCTTTGTAAAAGTCGTAAATAGTTTCAGCTAATATATTGGTGTCTTCTATTATCGGTTGACCAAATTGATGATGGGGGTCGACGATAATGTGTTTGTCCTTCCCCATTGGGTAAAAACGGTCGGCTATATCAGACGAAGAGAATTCTATCTTTTTGCAAAAGCTTTCTATAATTTCCTTTAATGCTATTTGTCGGGAGCGGTTGGCATGTACAATGGTCTCATCTCCCATTTTGAACAATACGCTCTTTCCGTCAGTAAGAACTTTAGCAGAAGCAAAGGGGTATGGAGTTTTAAGTATCTCCCGCATTTCTTTATGAACGCTGAATATTCTCTTAGTGCTGATGTTCATTTCCCGCAACTGGTAAAATACATAAAACTCAATAAGGGTATAGAAGTTAGTCGCCTTCTCTTTGCCTTCGCCCCATGAATACCTGTTGTTCTTCTCTGAGCCAATCCTTTGATCCCAAAATTCATTCATCCAGCGGCGCACTTTTGCTGTAGGAAGCCCCAAAAGGAAAGCTGCATCAGGTATGGAGTAGATGCCAGCACCGAGTTTATGATTGAAATCTTTTGTCTGCATATTTTATAAAGAGCAAAAATAATGCTAATTAAATTAGTTTTCAGAGTTTGTTTATCATTTAGTGAGATGTTTCAGAGATAAATATATGCTAAAAATGCAAAACGACATCATAAAGATTAACGTCAATGTTTCCTAACACAGCGTCTCTTAATATTCAGGCTGTTAATTTATGTTAAATCCCCCTGCAGATCAATCCATTCATTTGCTTTTCTCCGGTAAAGCCTTTTAATTAGTGTCAGCATAAACGCATTTACCTAAGAAGTTACAACCGTACCTGTGAAATCGCCAGAAAAAGCTTCTTAAAAATTTAGAAAAAGGGATTATCAAAGCTTATTTACACAATTACCGCAGGGATGCGCTAGCTGCCGCTTTGCTTAAAGCTATAGAAATACGTTTGCTGAAAAATACAAAAACCGATGAAACCATCATGTGCAGTACACACAAAACCGTTGAGAAATTTGCCGCACATGACAGCTTCATTACCATTAGAAAACAATTATAATTTAATGAACAACAAAGACCCCATCACCCATCTATGAATCAAATTTTTCGCTCTCAAAACAAGCTTGTGCGGACCTTCGCAAGCATCCTGAAATTGAACCGTGCCGGTCCGAAAAATAAAGGTCTGAAAGGCACAATTAACAGAAGCTCATGAAAAATAAACATCAAAAACACACATCTAAACACAGTTTTAAAGACAAAAAGAGAATGTTAAAAGTGCTGAAAGCCATCTTGCAAATGGAGCAGCATACGGCGCATATTGCGGGTGTTTTGTACCCCTTTTTACATGCCATTAGCAATCCCGCCCAGGCGAGTATGCAGGTGCCTGCCGCCAGACCTGTTTCGAATAAAAAGAAGATGGACGAGTTTAGGGAAAACTGGCTCGACAAGCAGGAAGTAATCCGTTTAATGCCGGTGAGTGAGCGAAGTCTGTACGCCCTCAGGAAAGAGGGAAAGTTGCCATCGTACAGCTTCAAGGGCAAGATCTATTTCAAGCTGCAGGATGTTGAAAACCTGATGCGCAGCAAGGAGCCGGGACAGGCGCTGGCAAGCTGATTCCCCTAAATTTTTTAATAATCAAAGAGCCGTTTCGGACCAGCCCTGCCAGGGGGCTGGTTCGGGACAGGTTCGGGACGGCTTCGGAAATTTCCGAACAGATACCCCCCTTTTTCCGAACAATCCCCGAACAAAGTACCTGCAACTTCGCAATCTTCGGCAAGTTCTCGCAAATCCTCGCAAAGTTCGGCAAGCACCTCAAAAACAGCTACTAATCCTTAAAAACGCCCTTATGTTTGCTTCAGCAGAACAAAATTTAGCGCTAATGAAGAACTGCAGAAACAGATTTTTTAACCTTTAAAATTTAAACAATATGGGAAAGTTCAGTAAAGGAATTTTCGGAAATTTCTACGGAAAAATCGGTCAGGTAGTAGGCAGCAGCTGGAGAGGCATCGACTACATGAAGAGCCTGCCACGGATTAACAAGAACAGGCAGCCTACGCCCGGCCAGCTCGAGCAGCAGGCGAAATTCGGAATGATGACCGCCTTTCTAAATCCACTGCGTGATGTGCTCGACATTGGCTTCAGGAATACGCCCATTACAGCCACCACCTACAACCATGCCCTGGCAGATAACATCAGGTCGGCCATTTCGGGAGCGTATCCGGCGCTCGCCATCGAGTATTCGCTGGTGCAGCTAAGCCGCGGGGTGATGCCCGGCGGTTCTAATCCGGCGGTTATTGCCGCGCCGGGTGGTATCCTTGAGTTTAGCTGGGGCGACAATACCGGCAAAGGCAAGGCGCTGGCAACGGATCGTGCTGTAGCGCTGGTTTATTGTCCTGAGCTCAACGACTCGGAGTACAGTATGGGAGAATCCACCCGCGCCGACCAGTCGCTGATCATCACCCTGCCACCCGAATTTGCAGGCAAAGCGGTAGAAACCTGGATCTTCTGGGCCGCTGCCAGCGGAAAAGAAGTAACGGGTAGTACCTATACCGGTGCGGTAACTGTGCTGAGCTAGAGATGGAGGGGGGCTGGAAGGTGAAAGGTAAAAGCATAAAGCTGAAAGGCTAAAGGTGAAAGGTGGAAGGTGAAAGCATAAAGCTGAAAGCAAAAAGCTAAAAGGCTAAAGGTGAATACTAATTACCAGATACTAGTTACTAGATACTAGACACTAATTACTAGCCACCAATTACCAGATGCCCCCTCTCCTTATTCTGTCCATTTAATCATTTAATAATCACATCATGAAAAAACTACAATATACCCCATTGGTAAAAGCATTTAAACGAGATGCCATCGAGCTGGTAAGCGAACAGCTTCCGGGTAAGCTGCATCTTGTGCGTCAAGACATTAACGGTTTCCTGAGAAAAGAAGAAAAGAAGCTGCGCCGCTGGCACAAAGCGCTTCTGCTGAACATCATCACCTCCGAAGAATTTGTCAGGCTCTTTAACGGAATCAGCAAATCTTTGGCCTTAAAAAAGCTGAAGGTAGCGGGACTCTCGGTAGAGCAATTAGTTGAGCTGGCGCAGCTGCTCCGTAAGCTGTTCAGGGCAATGATGATTACCTGTACCCAAAACGAAAACCCTTAAAAACTACGATATGGAAACGATAAAACAGTTTGTATTTCCCCTGTTCCGGCTTAAAAAAGAGCATTTGGCAATAGTGATAAGTCTGCTCACTTTTCTCAACTTCCCATGGCTCTCGAGGCACTGGGATATTACTTCGGCGGCGATAGACGCCGGAGCCCTGAGTGCGGTGGCGATGGCCATATTTGCCTTGCTGTTGTTTAAGGCCATTACCTGGTGGCTGGTGAAAACGCTTTGGCCGGCATTAGCCAACTATTCTAACTATCATTTTGCTAACAACTTTCAATCCTTACCCGCATGTCACAAAGTTCTTATCTATTTAGGCTTTTATCTCTTTTTGCTTTACTCCTTTGTGTTAACACTGGCCGCGCTGGTTTAAGGCAAAAAATGCACACCCCGCCCCGGCGCGAACAATTAAGCAGAATCTTTTCTGCCGAGCTGGGTGTGAGGGAGCTAAGTAACAAAAACGACGGACAAAAGGTGGAAGAATACCTTCGTTATGTAAACCTCCGGAAAGGTAATCCCTGGTGCGCAGCATTTGTATGCTGGGCCCTGGGTAAGGCCGGGGCAGCCAATCCGCGCTCGGGCTGGTCGCCTGATCTGTTCCCTGAGAAGAGAGTGATCTGGAGGAACAGCAGGCAGCTAAGCCTTAGTTTGCCGGGAAAGGCTCGAAAGACCTATCCGCAGAAGGGCGATGTGTTTGGCATTTACTTTAGCGATAAGAAAAGGATTGCCCATTGTGGCTTCCTGGAAAGTTTTGGCAATGCCTGGACCATCACGGTAGAGGGAAATACCAATGCAGCAGGAAGCAGAGAAGGCGATGGAGTGTATCGCAAACGGAGGTTGACTGCTTCACTTTATAGGGTAGCAGATTGGATTGAGATTGATGGTTAAATCTGCTCATTGCTATGACGATAACACATTTGAAAATGGGGATGTCCGTGAACGGCCGGATAGGCGTTATGTTGTCCTCCGCTGGCGGAGGTGCCGCAGGCGGAGGTGGTTAGAGCAAGCATATATTGTTGGTGGGGCACCAACAATGGAAGAAGGGGATGCGCCGTCATTGCCGACCCGATCGGCAAATCGTAATGCGTTATACCTAAAAAACGAGGAATGAGCACTGCATTAGGATTCCGCCTGCGCGGGAATGACGTGGTGGGTTGTTGAACGGGTGTCTTGACTTCCAGTGTACCGTCGGTTAAAAAATCCGATCTTACTAAACGACAATCATCATTCTTACTCTCCCCGTCATTGCCGACCGATCGGCAATCGAATAGAGTTATACCGGAAAATGAAGAGGAATGAGCACAGAATTACGATTCCCGACAGCGCGGG
>CBFGOI010000069.1:0-24764 GCA_965650335.1 uncultured Pedobacter sp.
TAGATCTTTTTGCAGCTGAAACAGCCTCTACACTTGCATGGACCGATTACTTCGCTGGTGCTGCACTAGAAAAAGTATCACCACTGATAAGACCGCGAATTAAATATGAAATTGAAAGAAGAATATTTAGGCCAATGGTAACAGCGAAATATTTTTACTTAGGAAGAGGAAACCCCGAAGCAAAGCTGAATAATTGGACACCATGGATCATGTCGAACTATATCAATGCAGTTCTATTAATTGAAGATGATGATGTCAAACGTGTCGCAGGTTTAAAATTTGCGATGAAATATATCGATCAATATATTAATGGTCTTGGTGAAGACGGCGGTTGCGATGAAGGCCCCAGTTATTGGTTTGGCGCCGGAGGGACGGTATTTGATGCCTTAAATTTACTTGATAATGCCACCAATGGAAAAGTGAATATATTTAAAGAGCCATTCATTCAAAAAATGGCTTCATATATCTATAAAACACATATTTCAAATGAGTATTTTATCAATGTTGCTGATGCAGCTCCCAAGCTTCATCCCAACGGGGTTATGCTATACCGGTTTGGGAAAGCAATTGGCGATAAAAAGATGATGTCTTTCGGCAGCTGGACATATCATCAGTTTGATACTAATTCCTATACAGTACCCAAAAATCACCGCTCACGTGGATTGTTTGATCTGATAGCCATACAAGAATGTGCTAAGTATCCAGCAAATTATAAAAATGTTTCTGATGTTTGGCTGTCTGACGTTCAACTGATGGCGGCTAGATCAAAAAACGGTTTCTTTTTAGCTTCACATGGAGGACATAACGGGGAAAGCCACAACCATAATGATGTAGGAGATTTTATAATATACCTTAATGGAGAACCTCTAATAATTGATGTAGGAGCCGGGAATTATACCGCTCGCACTTTTTCATCTGATCGTTATAAACTGTGGTTTAACAGCTCTTCATTTCATAACCTTCCTACGATCAATGGTTATCAACAATCGGGTGGAACTTCCTATACAGCTACGAATGTTCAGTATTATTCCGACGACAAACAATCATCACTTATTATGGACATTTCAAAAGCATATCCCGCGGAAAGCGAGATTAAATCCTGGCTAAGAAAAGTAGAATTGAATAAAAAGGGTAATATCAAAATTTCTGATAATTATCAGCTTAGTAATTCTCCAAAAAGTATTGCACAATCCTTTATGACTGTTTGTGGAACAGATATAACAAAGCCGGGTAGAATTGCTTTCAATCTTCCGGGTGGTGAGAACGCCTTTTTAGATTATAATGAACAAGATTGGGAAGTAAAAAAAGAAAAAATAGAATTATTAACAGAAGAGGATGGCAAATTTAAAAGCAACTGGGATGGAAAAGATATCTGGAGAATCCTTTTAATAGGTAAAAAAAACCACCAGTCAGGATCGTCGATCTATCATATTTATCATTAATAACCTGAGTTCGATTACTAATATTTCATAAATGAGGTTTGGGCATCCGGGGCGGCCTTTTCGTGGCAATCTTTTGCCCAAAGGAAGAGGGCGAAAAGAATTTTCAAGCAATCGCCAACCTAAAATCCGATTAATTTAAAATGTCGAGCTCAAAAATGGTTGATGGAACGGCAATCACGAATTTTTAAATCGAACTCAGGTTAGTAAATATAGTTGTAATGAGAAATAATTTAAAAGTGGTTGCCAAAAAAATCCCTGTCAGATCTTGGGCAACCACTTTAATATATTTAAAAATTAAATTAATTATTCCTATTTCCAATCAGGATTTTGTTCCCAAATACTTCTCATTATATCCATTTGTCCTTGTGGAACAGGAAATAAATAAGATTTAAACACCCGTTTAGCACCAGCTGAATTATGAGGAATTGTAGGAATAACTTGTTGAGCGGTTCCCCATCTTATCAGATCGTTATAGCGCAAGCCCTCAAACGCAAGTTCAACCCTTCGCTCATTTCGTATTATGTCACGTGTCAAAACGAGTTTTGGTGGCATATTAACCCCGGGTCGGGTTCTAACATCGTTAAAAGCATTTAAAGCACGTAGGTCCATTCCCTGACCACTTTCAAACATAGCTTCAGCGTACATTAAAAGAAGGTCTGCATACCGCATTAATACCATATGCTGATCGCTAAGAGTAGCGCCGGAAGCGTTATTCACAAGAGTGTCAACACCTTTTTTAAATGCCATTTGAGTAAAAGGAATTTGTCCTTCAGCTGTACTTCCTTGTTGCCTGAAACCATTTGGATTATAGGCCCATTGATCTCCTATTTCGAAAATAGTCATATCACGTCTTGGATCGTTGGGTTCGTAAGCATTACGCAACTCTACCGTTGGAAAAACAGACATACGTCCACCTACAATCTGATCATGAGAATGATAATCAAGCGGAGCATCAAATTGAACCGAAAACATAATTTCCCGATTATTAGCCTGTTCGCCAAAGAATATTCCGGCATAGTTTGGATGCAATTTGAATGGATTAGCAGGATCACCGATTAAACTCCAAGCCGTTTCTGCTGCTTCTGCAAAACGTTGATTATTTAAGAGTACACGCGTTTTTAAGACTACAGCTGAGCCCTTAACCGCACGGCCATTAGTGTATGCAATATTTGGTAAATACTGTATCGCCAGATCCAGGTCTTTCAGAATTAATTCATGAACTACTTCAGTTTTAGGAGATCTTGATATATTCATATATTCCCCATTAAGAGTAGCAGGAATAGTAATTATTGGTAGTGCCCCATAAAGCTGAGTTAAGAAATTATAATAATAAGCTCTCAGGAACAGCGCTTCGCCTTTCATCTTGTTTCTGGAGTCTTCGGCCATATTTGGTACCCTGTCAACATTCGCAAGGAAATAATTACAAGCAGCAATTCCCTGGAAACCAATATTCCAGCTCAGACTGACAATACCACCCGTAGCGGTATTATGCTGCCCCCGCATAACAGCATCAAACGACTGGTAATTGGATGTGGTTATTGCATTATCAGACAATGCTTCCCAATAGGTAAAGTTACCACTTTGACCTGGCCCGTTAGAGATTATGGGTTCTTTAAGCTTGGCGTAACAAGCTGTTAAAGCCATATTAGCTTCTGCTTCTGTTTTCCAGTAATTTTCAGGATTAGGAGCCGATAAAGGATCCTTATCCAAAACATCCGTACAGGATATCACAACACTGCTTAACAAAATAAAGCAGACTATTTTTATATATCTTTCCATGTTTTTTCTACTAAAGAGTTGCTTTAAGACCGAATGTGTAAATTTTTGCCTGAGGATAAATTGCTCCACGGCCAGTTGCCGAAGCACGTTCAGGATCTACTCCATCAAAAAACTTAGTAAATGTTACCAGGTTATCACCAGAAATAAATAATCTTAAACCTTGCACCCCTACTTTACCAAGCATTGTCTTTGGGATATTGTACCCCAATTGAACATTCTTTAAACGCATATATGAGGCATCACGCAACCACCATGTTGATACCTGTGTATTAGGAGCATAGTTTTCATTGAAAATATGCGGAATGGTATTAGATGTACCTTCGCCATCCCACGCATTTAACCAAAATGTTGGAGGAGGACTGGCTTGCCTGAATGGGGCTACACCCCATTCCTTCAGATATATTTTACGTCCCTGCACCCCCTGTAAAAAGAAGCTTAAATCAAAATTTTTATAATCAGCATTTAGTGTAAATCCATAATTAAATTTAGGATAAGCTCCACTCACTACTGTTCTGTCATCCGGACTTACTTTTCCATCTCCGTTTAGATCTTTGTATTTCATATCGCCAGGTTTTGGCTTTACAACTGGAGTGGGGCCGTTATCAATTTCTGCCTGATTTTGATAGATCCCATCAAATACATACATATAATAAGAATTATAAGGCAATCCTTCTTCCCTCACTAAACCAGAGCCATCAATTTCACGGGCACCGAATTTTACCAGTTCATTTTTATAGGTCTCGAAATTCCCTTGAACCCTGTAGTGAAAACCTCTTATCCTATTTTCATACCCCAAAAGAAACTCCCAACCAGTATTCTTCATTTCTCCCTTATTTACCGTCGGGCCAGCAATACCAATATGTGCTGGCACTTGCAATTCTCTAAGAATATCAGTTGTCTGTCTGGTATACCAATCAAGAGATCCAAACAGCTTCGATCTGAATAAACCAAAATCAAGTCCTATATCGCTAACAGTCGAGGTTTCCCATTTCACATTTCTGTTGTTTAAATCCGTTTGAGTAACCCCTTGCTGCAATGATCCGTTAATGTTATATAAAAATGGATTTAATACCGGCTGGTAGGGATAAGGCATTGATTCGCCAAGAATATCTCTGTTAACATTCTGATTACCTGTTTGCCCCCATGAAGCTCTTATTTTTAGGTTATCAAGTAAGGTTATGTTATCAAGGAATGACTCTTCAGACACTCTCCATCCTGCTGAAGCTGAAGGGAAGAAACCCCATTTATTTCCCGAAGGGAATCTTGAAGAGCCATCGTAACGGAAATTGGTTTCAAACAGGTATTTTTCTTTAAAGTTATAATTAAAACGGCCAAACAAAGATTGTAACGCCCATTCATAAGCATATCCATCAGCTGTTTGCCCGCCGGGAGAAAAAATACCAAGTTCTGTTAAATCATTAGATGGAGCATTTCTTTTAAAGCCTTGCAGACGTTCGTACCTGAATGTTTCCTGGCTTACTCCTAATAAGGCAGAGATATTATGAATTTCAGAAAACGTTTTTGCATAATTAAGGTTCGCAAAATATGTCAGTTGAAGATCATTCTCCCGGCGGGATGTTAAATTATTTTCTCCTACAGTGCCATTAAACGCTGGTGTTGGTGCGAATACCCCCGAGCCGTCAGGAACGTAGAGATTTGTTGGAATACCAATAACATGAACATTTGAATTTCTGTCATTATATTTTACAGCTCCTCTAAACTCCCCTTTTAAACCCGGCAGAATATCTACATTAACAAAGGCTGATGCCAATGTATAATAATTCTTAATTTCCCTTCCTCCGTTTTCGGCAAGCGCTACCGGATTCTTATTTCCACTTTCTTTTAAAAATGCTTTAGAAGCGTAACGACCGCTTCCATCGGGCAAAACAGGCTTAAAGGTGGGGTTCGCAGCCAAGGCACTTAAGATCTGATCTTCGGTGGTATTTCCGTCGAAATTGTTATTTAATGCCGTTTCATGTCGCCCCCCATTTGAGAATGAGATGTTGGTACCAAATGTAACTCTGGAACCCAAATTAGTCCTTAGATTAAACTGAGCATCGTAGCGCTTATAATCGGTGGCAATTAAAACTCCCTCCTGATCCAGATATCCAAGACCAAAGTTATATGTAGTTCCTTCTTTACCGCCGTTAATACTTAGAAAATGTTGTTGCAATGGAGTACCACGAAAAACAGCATCCATCCAGTCATAGCTGGGATATTGTTCAGAAGGTTGCCTGTACAAATCGATTTCTGCAGGAGTATATTTTTGATTTGTAGAAGTTCCGGTGTGATCTATTGCCTTGTTTAATAACTCCATAAATTGCACAGAGTTAGTAACACGGTCATATATAGAAGTAGCTTTTTGGCTGCTAAGATTAAGACTATAATCAATATTCAACCTGCCTGCTTTACCTGTTTTAGTTGTAACTAATATAACTCCATTCGCAGCTCTCGAACCGTAAATAGAGGCAGAAGCAGCATCTTTAAGAACAGATATACTTTCTATTAAATTAGGGTTTAAGTTATTAAGTTCTCCCTCTACTCCGTCAATTAAAATAAGAGGATTGTTTCCAGCCTTACTGAAGCTACCTAAACCACGAATTTGGATATTCGCATTTTCTGCTCCTGGTTGTCCTGAATTCTGTGTGATTTGAACACCAGGCATACGCCCTTGTAGCAATGCGGTAGTATTGGGTGCTGTTCTAGTTATAATTTCATCGCCGGAAACTGAACTCACAGCCCCCGTCAAATTTGCTTTCTTTTGTGTTCCGTATCCAACAACAACTACCTCTTGCAAAGATTTGGATTCAACATCTAACATCACATTTATCGTTGTTTGATTATTGACCGGAACCCGTTTAGCTACAAATCCGATGTATGTAAAAATTAAGGTGCCATTTTCTGGTGCTCTCAGTGTGTAATACCCGTTTATATCCGTCGTTGTTCCGATAGATTCTCCTTCGACTTTTACAGTTACTCCAGGAAGAGGTCCCTGGGCATCGGAAACTTTTCCCTTAACAACGATATCTGTGTTTTCGTGCGGCAATTCGGGATTGACCATAGAATTTTCTATATTAATAGAGCGCTTATCATAAATTACGATTCCGCTTTCAACTTCATTAAAAGACAGATTAGTATCCTTCAGTAACGCTGTAAGTATATCTCCTAAAGGAGCATCGTTAAACTCATGAGAATTGATAGAGCACTTCTTTAATGTTTTAGAATCATAGGAGAATTTGATTTTACTCTTCTGTTCTAAGACTTTTATGGAAGCATAAAGCGAAGTGCTCTCAAAAGATATAGTAACTGGTGTTTGCACAATCTGACTTTCAGCTGTGCTTGCTATCAATAATTGGCTCGACAGCAAAACACCCGAAATTACCACCATAGAAAGTTTCATGTAGAAAGTAATTAGGTTTATAAATTTTCTTGTCATATTTGTTTGTTTTTAATTTTTAAAACGGGTAGTTAAAACTAGTTTTCAGACTTTTAGCTACTTATTGATCAATACCCGCTGGTAACGGGTATTGATTTTTCAAATACTTTATTGGTTAATTGGTATTTAGAGTTACCTCCTTCCCTTTAATTTTATAATCCAGACCATGTATCATTTTTACTATCTCCAGAACCTGGCTTAAGTCCTGCTTGGAAGAATAATGAATTGTGGACTTGCTGTTCTTCATCTGATCTTTTGGGTAGGATATATTAACATTATAATTATCCTCCAGGGATATAATTATATCTTCAAACGACACATCGTATAGATTCACTTCATTGGTTTTCCAATTGGCGACCTTCTGAGCATCAACAGCTCTTGTATAATAATTTTGAATCTTATTCTTTTCCAGAATAATTTCCTTATCCTTTGTTAAAACAGTATATACTTTCTCCTCTGAACCCACTTCAACTCGTCCCCTTGCAACAGTTACTCTTACATCCTGCGTACCATAAACCTTAACATTGAATGCTGTGCCCAATACCTTGGCATACACCTTATCATGCAATACAACAAATGGGAATTCAGGCTTATGCATTACGTCGAAAAACACCTCACCCTCTAATAGGTAGATTTCTCGTTTGGTACCAAAATTTTTAGAATATTTTATTGCCGACGCTGCATTTAACCACACCTTAGAGCTGTCTGGTAAAAGAAAAAACCTTTTACTTCCTTTTTCTGATCTTACTATAATGAAATTATCTAAAGGCTGAATAGAAATGAACAGGTACGTAAATGAAGAAACTAATAAAAGTATGGCAGCTACTTTCAGGATTATACCAGATGTAAAAAGATTTAAAGACGAAGGTTTAATCGCAGAATGAATATTCCGAAGCATCTGAGCTTCCACATAATGCAAATGATTTTCATCCGGAGATGGCAAATCTTCGAGTCTTTCAAAGTTTTCACTTTCCCAGCGATTAATAATCTGCTGCTCCTCTTCGGACAGGGGTTCTTGCAGGCGCCCCTGTAATAGTTTTGTGATGAACGATTTTTTCAACTTAAATAGTTTATATATGATATATACAAACTACGGCAAGCCAGGTACCAGAACTTTTAATAATTTAATTGGAAATTTTAATATCCAAACGGGTACGAAGTATTTTCAGCGCGTTTGAAAGTTGATTTTTAACAGTGCGGGGAGCAATGTTAAGTTCCTTTGAAATTTCCAAAACTGATTTATGTTCCCGACGGCTTAGAATAAAAACCTGTTGCATTTTCTGCGGTAAAAGTTCTATTTCGCCATTAATTCTTGTAGAAAGTTCCTTGGCAAAAAAAACCTCCTCATTTGTTGGAGTATGTGTCGTTGGAGATAATATCTCGTCCATTTTTCTCTTCTTTAGAGTTTCCTTCCTGTAAAAATTTATTATATTATTTTTCAGGATAGTAAAGAGAAAAGCTTGTACACTCTTGCCGGAATTTAGATTTTTCCTATTATTCCAAAGAGTAACGAAAACATTCTGAACCATATCCATAGCTTCATCCTGAGAACAAGTCGACCGGTAAGCAAGGTTATATAAAGCCTTCCAGTTCCTTTTATAAAATTCATTAAATACAGGAATATTTCCTCCCTTTAATAAATTTATTAACTCTGCTTCAGAATAATTTTTCATCAGAGAATAGCTTAGTTCTAATAATCAAGAGGATTTAGTACTAAATCCTCCGAGTTTCATACCTATTTCGTTGTTTTAATTATATTATAAGGGTTGAATTACATATCGCTTCCCTTTTTCCGTTATAAAATCAATCGTGTAATCTTTCTCAATAGTAAGATCAGCTAATTTAGCTAATGAATTCTTTTTATAGGAAATATTTTGGGAATGAATACTCAATTCATTTGGATTTTCCCCTTGAAATGCCGTTGTAACGACTCCAATAACTTTTACCGGCACCTTTGTACTCAGACGACAATTACCTCCTGATGCTGAATATATTTCGGCTTTGGTAAGTTTGTTGTTTTCCCAAGCTATATCAACTGTAAAGTTTCCTCTTGCTTTTACGCCTTTGATCGATCCTTTTGACCACTCTTTGGGCAAAGCAGGCAATAAATTAACGGCACCTGTATGACTCTGTAATAGCATCTCCGTAATTCCGGCAGTTGCTCCAAAATTTCCATCAATCTGGAAAGGAGGATGTGCATCAAATAAGTTAGGATATGTTCCGCCTCCGCTCATCTGCACATTCGTTAACTGAGCTGGCGGTGTAGTTGAACTAGTAAAAGGCATTGGTGCCGGCTCGACAGTTTTCGCGGGATCTATTAGGGTTAAACCCGCCTTTAAAATTTTCAAAGCATGATCACCGTCCTGTAACCTTGCCCACCAATTAATTTTCCATGCCATAGACCAGCCTGTACTTACATCACCGCGATGAATTAATGATTGTTTAGCAGCCGCCGCTAATGCTGGCGTATTTTGAGGAGTAATCTGAGTGCCAGGATAAAGGCCAAATAAATGGGATAAATGCCGATGTGAATCCTTCGGATCATCCCAATCTTTAAACCATTCTTGTAGTTGCCCGTGTTGACCAATATTATATGGATATAACTTAGCTCTTGCTTTCTCCAGTCGCATACGGAAATCCGCATCGGTCTTCAAAGCTTTAGCTGACTCGATGCAAGCAGTAAATAGCTCACGAAGAATCCCCATATCCATGGTGGTGGCCATACTTACTTCCATATCTTTCCCATCAATTTTGAAAACGTTTTCGGGCGATGTTGAGGGATTTGTAACCAGGTACCCGTTCTTATCTTCCACTAACCAGCTCAGCATAAACTCAGCTGCACCTTTCATCAAGGGATAACCTTTCTCGCGCAAAAAATTCTTATCTCCGGTAAATAAATAATGTTCGTATAAGTGAGTACTTAACCAGGCACCTCCCATAGGCCAGGCAGACCAACGAGGCGCTCCTTTGGGATCCCAGTTGTATCCACCGGTTGGTGAGGTTTTTGCCCAGATATCTGTATTGTGATGAAGCACCCAGCCCTGCTGAATACCATAATTCACTTTAGCCGTTGTTTCGCCGTTTTTTGCCAGCCGACTAATAAAATCAAATAAGGGCTGATGCAATTCTGAAAGATTCGTATTCTCTGCGAGCCAATAATTCATTTGAGTATTTGCATTTACCGTATAATTACTACCCCATGGCGGTTGAACATGATCGTTCCAGATACCCTGTAAATTGGTTGCCTGAGAACCTGGTCTTGAACTTGAAATCATCAGGTAACGACCAAACTGATAATAAAGAACTTGTAATTCCTGATCATTTCCGGTTTTCCCCTGACGCGATAATCTTATGTTAGTAGGTAATTTGGATAAGTCAGGATTTGAACCCAGGTTAAAACTTACGCGATTAAATAATTTTTTATAATCGGTAATATGAGCAGTTTTAATTGCAACAAAAGATTTAGGATAAGCTTTAGTAAGATTGGCTTTCGCCTCAACAGAAGGGTCCTTCCCTTCTAAGCCCGGCGATTTATCAAAACCATTAAAACTTGTGCCATCGGTAAGATAAATAGTTACCGCATTAGCACTTGCAACATTAATCGTATTGCCCACAGCGGTTGTAGATCCGCCCTCCGCTTTTATTTGAACATGCACTTCTAAGTTCATCCCTTCACCCTTTGGATTTTCATCATACTCAATCTGCTTTGGCTCAATAGCGCGATGAGCGACATGTATAGGCGCCTTTCCTTTTAACACCAAATAATTAGATGTTGGTGCAGATACGGTATACCTTAATTTACTCTGCATGCTGGCAATAAAACTTATGGCATTTTTTTTATCGGCGGTAATGTGGATAGTCATAACCTTATCGGGATAACTAATAATAGTTTCACGTTTATAATTTACTCCTCCGACTTTATAACTTACTGTATTAACTGCATTATTCAGATCTAATTCACGGCGATACGAAGTCGCTGTCGAATCTTTTAAATTAAAGTCTAAAAACAGATCAGCCATCGTAAGGTATCGCGCTGAATACGGACCTTGCAGATTTTTCTTCCATATATCTGCAGCTTTAACATAATCGCCATCCTCAACCGCCTTCCGTACCAATGGCAATGCCGCTGGTCCCTTAGGATTATTTCCGGGATTTGGAAAGCCCGACCAAAGCGTATTATTATTCAGTTGGAAACGCTCCTTATTTACGCGACCAAAAACCATCGCCCCAGTTTCGCCATTACCTAAGGGCAAGGCTTCTTCCCACATCTTCGCAGGTTCATCGTACCATAATTTTAATTTTGCATCATTCTTAGGGCTCTGTGCTGAGGCGCTTACGACGCTAAAAATCATAAGGGAAAGCAGAGTTCTATGTTGAATCATAAACTTAAAAGTTAAAAGTATATTCTTTACCCGCCATCGTATTAAAATCATAGTCGATAAAAGGTTTAATTAAAACTGGATTTAATTTTACTCCGCTGGAAACTAAAGGCTCTTTGATTTCAGGTAATTCGTAAAAAGGATTTGGATTCTTTCCTTGTGCTTCTTTAAGCTTTGTTGCGCCAACAGCGCTTCCTGTATTTAAACGCAGCCTACAATTGCCACCAAGTTTAGATTTAACTTTTAACTGGCTGATTTGATTGTTTTTCCAACTAATAGCTATCTCAAATCCCCCCCGGGCAACCAATCCGCTCACCTCGCCGGTCGACCAATTATCTGGCAAAGCCGGTAACAAATGGATGGCTCCATCATGAGATTGAACCAGCATTTCCGCAATACCCGCAGTACAACCAAAATTTCCATCAATTTGAAAAGGCGGATGTGCATCAAGCATATTGGGATAAGTTCCACCACCTTTTGTGTTGACACTATCCTGGCGCCCGCCAACTAATTTTAGTTGATCTGTAATTAGCTTATAAGCATGGTTTCCATCTAAAAAACGAGCCCATAAATTTACTTTCCAACCCATGGACCATCCTGTTGCCGGATCACCGCGATAAAGTAAAGAAGTTTTGGCGGCATCAAATAGTTTAGGCGTTCTGGTAGCAGATATCTGGTTACTGGGATATAAACCATAAAGGTGTGATATATGGCGATGCTTATCATCCGGACGGTCAGAATCATGCATCCATTCTTGCAACTGTCCATATTTTCCAATTTGCATAGGAGCGAGTTTTTTTATTGTTGCATTTAACCTCTGACGGAAAGTTTCATCAGTATTTAATAGTTCAGATGCTTTAGCGGTTTTACTAAACAAATCAAACAAAAGCTGATTGTCCATAGTGGTTCCAGCAGCTATAGAAACTCGTTTTCCAGCAACATAAGTATTTTCGGGTGAATTAGATGGAGCAACCACCAACCATTTATGGATAGGCTGTTCCTGCAAAACATCCAGATAAAATTCGCAGGCGCCTTTCAATACCGGGTAATATTCCTGCAGAAATTTCTTGTCGCCCGTAAACATATAATGCTCCCACAGGTGCTGACTTAACCAATTACCTCCCATTGGCCATAAACCAGCATATGGTCGATCTACCGGACCTGTAATGCGCCACAAATCAGTATTATGGTGCGTAACCCACCCCTTAGCGCCATACATCACTTTTGCTGTTTCCCGACCTGTTACAGATAAATCTTTTAACATCTTGAATAATGGGTCGTGCAGTTCAGACAAATTGGTTACTTCTGCAGGCCAATAATTCATTTCAGTATTAATATTGATGGTATACTTACTATCCCATGGAGCCAGCATTTTATCATTCCAAATACCCTGAAGGGTTGGAGGCTGATTTCCGGGCTGAGAGCTTGAAATCAACAAATACCTTCCAAACTGAAAATAAAGAGATGCCAGGTGCGGATCATTTGCGTTTGCAAACTCCGCAATTCGCTGATCTGTAGGCTTATTTACTGCACTATTTACCCCAATATTCAGCTTAACGCGATTAAAAAATTGCTGATAAAATTTAATATGATCAGCTAAAGCGGCTGTATATTTCTTTTTTATCGCCTTATCAAGAAAAGACGCAGCCTTCGTTCCTGCATCACCACTTACATCCTTGTAATTTACAAAGTTTGTGGCTATAGAAATATAGAGGGTTGCGGCATTTGCATTCTTAATTATCCAGCTGTTATTACCGGCAGATACCTTACCTCCTTCTGCAATGGCTTTCACCTGCGATTCAAATTTAATCCGGCCCTTTTCTCCTTCATGATCTGAAGTTGTACCTGATAATATTAATTTATCGTTTTGAATTCGCTGTTCGCTCTTCTGAGGAGAATCCATGAAAGCAGTGAAAGAAATCTTACCCGGCTTATCCGCTGTTACACGAACAATCATTACCTGATCGGTAAACGATGAAAATATTTCCCGCTTGTATTTTACACCATCTAGCTCATAAGTAACTGTTGCCACTGCTTTTTCGATGTTCAGATCACGATAATAGTTTTTAGCGTTCTGGTGCCCATCAAATTCAAGAAACAAGTTGCCTACAGGCTGATAGATCATACCACTGTTCTTTTTAGGAAACATTTCTACGTCCGCAATGGCCTGAGCTTCTTCGAACTTACCGTCGAAAAGTAGCTTCCTCAATTTTGGAATCGCAGCGCCGGACTCAGCAGTAATGTTATTATTAGGCCCACCAGACCATACGGTTTCCTCATTTAACTGTAATTGTTCCTTAGCAGGATTCCCAAATACCATTGCACCCAAACGTCCATTCCCGACAGGCAAGGCTTCGTTCCAGTTTTCTGCAGGAGTGTTGTACCACAATTTCAATGTATTATCAACCTTTAGTTGAGAATAACTAAGCGTAGAAACAAAAACTAAAAGAACTAAAATAGAGGCCAGTCTAACCATTTTTATAGTTTAAAGTGTTAACATCGCCGTAGGTATACCTTCAGACTTTACTGCTACAGTGTTTTTTCCATTACCTGTCTTTAAACTTATAATAGCTCTTCCATTATAAGTCTGCACTTTGCGTGAACCGGTAGAAGTACCCTGATTATCTATCAGTTCGCCATCTCCGGCAAGTTCAAAGCGAACCCAATTAACAGCATCAAGGCATTGTACATTATTATTATCGAATAATTTGGCTTCAACTGTCACTACACCATTCTCCTCTCCGATTTTAGTTAAAGTAAGCTTTGTTGGCTTTGTCCATTTCTCCGTTTGATATTGAAATGAAATATGATCTTCTACAGTAGTTTTGCCACTTCGTGCAACCACTCTGATTGTATTATTCCCAACGTTAAAAGGAGCAATCCACCGTAGGCCTGCACAAGGAAAGTCCTGACTGTTGCGCTTTTTGGTTCCCAGACTTTTTCCGTTCAGGAAAAGTTCAGCCTGCTCGCAGTTAGAGTACACCTTTATCATCTTCTCTTCCGCAAGCTCGCCCCATCTTACCGGCCAGGAATGACCATAAATATGAACCATTGGCTTCGACGTCCAATAGGATTGAAAGATATAAAATGCTTCTTTCTTAGTAAAATCACGTTCAATTACCCCTTTTTGGTTCATATAGGGAACCGGGTTATCCGGGCGCACCGGTGTAGAGAAATCTTTAAAAGGCCATTGTGCTGAACCAGTTAGCCAGGGCATAGTTTCTTGCTCTTTTAAATGCCAGTCAATCAGATTTGCCATATATGACTCGCTCCAATCACCATCTTTAGAAACGCGGGCGCTACCGCCAAACAAGGAAGCATCTCCGGCACGTTCATCGGCCGCTCCGGCACGCTGTACTTTAGACAAGGCGTTATCCGGATTCTCAGAATGACGACGGGCATGGCTGTCTCCCCCCCATTCCACATGCAGGAAACGTTTTACTTTATTAAACTCTTCCATTGAAACCTGTTTGTATTCGGTATAAATACCACGATACCATCCAGCCCAGATAGAAGGAGAATATACATCTACAATATCTTTGCAAAAATCGCAGCGGCGTATAGCTGTTTTTCTCGAAGGATCAAGTTTGTGTGAAAGATCATTCAATTCGGTCATGTAAGTTCTGATTGCCTCTTGATCAAAAGTGGGAAAATCTCCGGGCCAGTCGTTTTCATTGCCTAAACCCCAGATAATTACCGATGGATGATTGTAATGTTGTTCAATCATGTTGGTTAACATTCTGCGGCCCTGATTTTTATAAACTTCGCCACCTAAACCACCCCGACACCAGGGAATTTCTTCCCATACAGTTATTCCGAGACTATCACACAATTCGAGAACAATTCGTGATTGTTGATAATGTGCTAAACGGATAAAATTAATACCCATCTCCTTCATCATCTTCATTTCGGTACGAATCTGTTCCTCTGTCATGGCCGCAGCTACTCCGGCATGATCCTCATGTCGGTGGGTTCCTCTTAATAAAAGACGTTTTCCGTTTAACATAAAAGGACCCTTCTCCACAAATTCAAAATTGCGGAAACCAATTTTCTCTCTTTGAGTAAATATACCCTGAGGACTTTTAATACTAACTTCAACAGCGTACAGCACAGGTTGATAAGTAGACCAAAGCTGCGGGTTTTTTACATGAAAATTAGCAAGAGAAATATCTCCATTTAAGGAAGATAATTTATTAGTTGCTCGATGAATTACTTTTCCTTTTGGATCAATAAGCCTGATTTCAGCTGTGGCTGAAGAAACATTTATTGGATTATACAATCGCGTTTTTACGGATAGACTTCCATTTCTCCCGGCTTTATCTACTTCTGCAGTAGCAAACACTTTATCAATAGAAAGAGCAGGCGCATAAATGAGATTTACATAACGATAAAGTCCGCCATATAAATTAAAATCAGATAGGTCGGAAGGCATCATTTCCAAATCTCTGCTGTTATCCGTACGAATAGAAACGGGAATCTTTCCTTTAAACTGATCCTTAAAAACATCCGTTTTTTTGAATGACTCAACGGCATCTGTAATATCTACTGTCCACTCATCATACCCACCAACATGCGACCCTACCTTGGTCGTATAAACATACACTTCGGTTTTTTGACCAGCACCTTCAAAATGCAAAAGAGTTCTCCCCTTCCGGTTAGGATTGTTTATTTCTAGTTGTGTACGATACCAGGCTGGCCCCTGATAATAATTCAAATCCGGATCAACGGCATCTTCGGCATTTACACAATGTGGTAAGGTTACTTTTTGCCATGCGGGCACATCTTCAGGATTGCCAACTTTTACAGGCCTCACTGCTTCCCATATTCCACCTAAGTCCTGTTTAACAAACTGCCAATCATTAATTAAACGTCTTTTCTGTTGTGCAACTGATACCTGACTGCAAATGAGTGCAGCGAAAAAGAAAATAAAGCTAAATCGTTTCAATTTTATTTATTAATTATTTGTGGAAGGAACTCTGAGTAAGCCCCATGTGTTAATTTCATCTTTACTGCCAACGGGCTGAATCACAAAGTTTCCTGTGTAGTCTGACTGATGAAGAATTACTTCTTCACCTTTCCTTAAGTCAATCGCAATCACTCCATTTCCCTTATGTGTCAGGGAAAACTTTCTATTACCTTTCGCCACCGCGTTAGTTGTTAAATCGCTTTTTATCAGGCAAGCCGAACCAGCAAGGCTTTTGATGCGGATGAATTCTGTTCTACCATTTTTACGAACCGCACTTACCAAAAAGGCACCCTTTGCACGTAAATTATCAAAGGATGCTTCTTTCCAGGCATCCGGAACTGCCGGAAACACCCGTATGGTTCCATTCCAGCTTTGTATTAACATTTCATTGATGGTAGTAACAGCAGAAAGCGGGGTTTCAATTACCGGTCCCGCTTCCAAATACATAGTATTTGGCTTAATTGCAAATCTTCCCACCATCATTTTATTCAAAAGTTGATGGGTTTTATTTCCATTGCCCATCATAGCATAAATAGATCCCGAGCCAGTATAGGAATAACCCCTCCATGCAGAATCATCTTTTTCCCATTGCTCCAACGACCGTGTAATCAAATCTCTATTTTCCATCTGATCCCAGTTAATGTCATAATAAGGATAGATTTGCAATAAATGTGAATAATGTCTGTGAGATATTGAAAAATCGGCATCGCGACCAATCCTGTATCCTTTTTCATCCTGAGGATAAGGAGTTAAATTCTGTAAGACATCCTTCCATCCCGGGACTAATGGATCCTTTAAATGCAATTGTTCATTGATATAAAGCAAGGTTTTTGCTCCCCATCTTAAACTTGATAAATCATAATTAGCATCTCTTGTAATTCCTTTAGGATACTCGGGAGAATAGGTATAAGGCAGATGGTATTTTCCGTCCTTTTCTTTATCCATTATATTAAGATAATAATTAATGGCCCGTTTTAGAACAGGGTAAATATTGCTCATTACTTCTTTATCCATTGTATACTCATAAGCTTGCCAGTAAACGTGAAGCAACCATGTTAAATTCCCCAGTTCCATAGAAGATGCACTAGCGCTGGAACCATCATTACCTTTTAATACACGTATCCCTGAGGTCATGGTATATGGCCCAGACCTCGCTAAGGCCGCAGAATTGTATTGATAAGGTTCAGGAGCATTCTTTATAAGGTTGTCCAGGTTATCGTTAATCATTTTCATAAATGGCTTTACCAGTTCAATATGATTTGAACTAAAAAAAGGATAGTATGTGAGCTGAGCATTTAAGTTCCACCAGTATTTCGGCCAGGGAGTTATTCTATACCAGGGGCCCATTAAATCAATTGGATAGGCCCCAACTCGCGTAGCAGAAGCCATTTTATATTGCTGGATCCACCAAAAACTTTCTAGGCGCCTATCTGGGAGAGAAATAAAACTCTTTTCGTAAAAACGGTTCCAATGAGCTCTATGGTCTGAAATTATTTCGGGTAAGGATTCCAGCTTAACCGAGTTTAATACTTTCGCCGCCTGCATTTTAGATTCATCAACTGGATAGGTATTGGCAATAGTAATTAACAGGGTGTGCCTATTGTTATTTTGTATTTCTTTCCAGGCTGTAGTATAACTTCCCCCGGCAAGCAAAGCCTGGTAGTTATAGTTTATATTATCTTCCTTAATTGTCTTAAAAGGTGGATTAGCTTTATATTTTAAAGTATCATCACGTCCAAGTGTTAAAAAAGGACTTATAGCTTTTTCGGGCCGCCATTCCCAACTGAATAACTTTTCATTCTTTTCCGAAGAGGTATTAAATATAATTACGTCTTGGCCAGCTGCAATTAAGCCCTGAAACTGGATAGTTCCCTTATCGGTAGTAATTGTGCCGTTAAGTTCGGCATTATATAGGTCCAGTCGAAGATTTATCTTTTTAATAGCACCACTTGTACTAAGCAGGAATTTCCCTATTGGCATTCTTGCCCGTCCAATGGATGGGTTTACACCTTCTAAATGATCTACCACATCGGTCCGCCCCAAGTCGAAGCGAATACTGTTAGCATCTTCCCCATAAACCATTACACCAAGCAGGCCGTTGCCAAGAAAAGCACCTTCTTCCCAATTATTAGGTAGGGAGTCGAAAATTATATCTTGTTTTGAGAAATAAGAGGTGTAATTAGTTGTGTTTTTTACTTGTCCCTGAGATTTTAAACCAAAAACAATAAACAAAATAGAGAGCCCTAAAATTAATTTCTGCATTTATAAAATTTATAGTGATTTATAGGTGAGATATTTTTTTTTACGCGTACTTCTGAACTAACAGCGACTCCGCCTTATATCCAACGTTTGAGAAATCAGGAATTCTGTTGATCAGATCTCCTGCATTCGCATATGTATTATAAGCCAACCTATCATTTGACGCGATATAAATGAGTGATGATCTATTTTCTGAAGGTATTATCGGACTGTTGATAATCTTGCTTGAAACAACTTTCCTCTTTTTGCATGAAAAAAGGGGAAATACTATCCCTATAATTAAAAAACTAAGAATATACCTATTCATAGGATTGGATTAGGAGCGACGGATTAATAATAGAAACAGGTTTATTACAACAATCAGTTCTGTAATAAACCTGTTTTAACTTCATTTATTGAGGCAGTGAAGTAGTAATATATCTATCTACAACGTGTATTGTACCATTTGTTGCTAATAAACTATTCGTCCTAACATTTTGGGAATCGTTTATCCTTATAGGATAGTCCGCCGTATTGGAAGGCGAGTTATTCAATATCTGAAGAGCCATCTCAGACGTTGAGTTAGCAAAGAAAGGGAAAGCAGTTGCAGCTGCAGGATTTCTTGTAACACCAGCCGGCAATGCAGTAAAACTACCCTCGGGAGCCAATGTTTTAACTTTAACCTGCGCTATCGGAGGTAAGGTATAATGATCATAGACGCCATCGATTATAAGGTATTTTAAATAATTTTTTACAAACTCCTTTGGATAAGCTGACCATGAAGTCGCAGGTGCGTTTGCTACATAGTTCACTCTAAAAAATGCATCGTTATTGGTCCCCCGCAGGATGGCATCATTATGGAGAAATATATAAGTCCTACCGGGTTTCTTATATTCCTCAATATCTATTTCTGAGTAAACGATTGCTTCCATCATCCTAGTGAAAATCTTGTCGTTAGCCGATGCTGTAGCATCCGTTTTAGCTCGAGATTCAAGATATTCCCATGCATTCTTATAAATATGAGGATCGAGTGTATGGGGGGTACGGGTATAATCTTCCTGAAGGTCTAAGCCTACCAGGGAGCACCCGGATAAAGAAAGGATAATACCTAAAAGAAAAAGACACTTTCCGGTTATGATTTTTATCATTTTCATAATATTAGTCGTAAGAAGGGTTTTGAATTAATTTAGGATTCTCTTCAAGCAGGGTTTTATATAAAGGCCATAAAATTTTGCCCGCATCTGTACCAAAACCTAAGGTACTTGTTTGTCCTGTTAGTCGATGGTATCTATAATTAATTATTGGATCCATAACCAGATTTACACGATTTGTACGAACCAAATCAAACCATCTCTTGCCTTCTGCAAAGGTTTCCCATTGTCTCTCCTGTAGGATGGTACTTTCCAATTTATATTCCTCTAAAACACCTGCTGTAGAAACAGAAGCATCTGTGGCCGAAATTGCCGGCAAGCCTGCACGCTGATGAATATAATTTAAATACTTCAAGGCTTCTGATCTTTGACCTGTTTTATTTAATGCTTCTGCATACAATAAAAACATATCGCCTAGACGATACATTACCAAATATATCGGACTTAAATCGGCTGTTGTGGAAATGGAAGTATTTGCTGCATTTGTCACATAGTACTTAAACACTCTGTCTTCATGTCCAAGCCCGTTAGCTATGTCAAAGGTTTGCCTTACACGAATATCAGCGGTGTTTTTTGGCCAGTTTGCATGTATCAACGTATCTACACGAACCGGGCTATTGCTTTTTCCTATAGACACTGGAATACAGGCACAACCGTTTATAGCAGGATCCCAGTGAATACTCCAAATGGATTCTTTGGTCTTATCAGGATTTAAAAATAATTGTTTCCAGGTTGCAGTAGGTTCGAGATTTGCACTTGTACTTCCATACACAGTACCAGTCGCGCCCTTAGCGCCAAAAAGTTTCTGAAACCAGGTGATCGCTGTAGTATAATCGGCCGCATTGTTTGTAGTACCTGCTCTCCACATATAGACATCTGCAAGCATTGCGGTTATCGCGCCTTCACCAATTTTCCAAACTACCGGAGTTTTCGCTTTGGGAATTATTAAATATGCCTTCTCCAAATCTGGTATAATCACGTCACTGATTACTTTAGCTTTAGGATCTCTCGCTTGTGTCGGATCTAAAGTCACATCCTCATATGGTTCAACACGAATCGGAGCATCACCCCATAACCTCACTATATAAAAATAACACATCGCTCTCATAGCATAGGCCTCAGCTAATGCAGTATTGATAATATCGGGGGTTACATTCGGATCACTTTCCTGAACACGCGGTATATACTTTATGGCAAGATTACAGCGGGCGATCGTACGGTATAAACCCTCCCAATTACTGACTGAGTTACCAGATGTAAGATTATTGGTAACAAGCTCATCTTCCCTTGAGCCACCATAACCATTTTTATCAAAGTTATCCGACCGCAGCTCCCCCCAATAAAAATATTTACCATTGAAATTATTTCCAGGTCCGGTCATTTCAGTTTGGAATGAAGAATAAATACCTGCCAACCCTGAATTAATATCTTTTTCAGTTTTATAAAACGATGGAAGCTCTACACTAGAAAGAGGTTTTTCATCTAAAAATTTTTTACAGCTGCCACCTAAAAGTATGATCATACTTAGAGCAGAAACTTGAAATATCTTTTTTATCATGTCTTTAAAAATTTAAATTTAATCCTAAACCCAATTCTCTTCTTTTAGGATATTTCCCATTGTCTACCCCTTTAACTAAAGGATTGCTTGAACTAAATTCAGGGTCATACCAACTATAATCTGTCCACATGGCTAGATTGGTCCCAAAAATATATAGCTGAGCATGTTTCATCTTTATTTTCTGAGCTAATTCAGGTTTCAACTGATAGGCTAATCTCATGCTCGCTAAACGGATGAAAGAGCCATCTTCAATATAAAGACTGTTGTAGCCATTCTTAATGCTTCCTCTAGTATCTTTGCGGGTAAAAAGTGGATATTGAGAAATATCACCCTGTTGTTGCCAAGAACCTATTGCAGCGTCCCAGCTCGGTGGGCTATATGTCGAACTATTGGTATTTTGTCCGTTTTTAACAGAATTATATACACTGTTACCAAACTGACCGTTGAAAGTAAAGTTTAATGTAAAAGCTTTATACCTGAAATCATTTGTAAAACCAAAATAGAAATCAGGAAGCGCGTTGCCACCAATAATTAAGTCATTGTCATCTATAACATTGTCATTATTTGAATCAAACCACTCTGTATCACCACCCTGGAGTACAATACCATTTCTGGTTTTTTGATACACGGTTCCTGAATAGGTTTGCCCGTTTAGTGAATAACCAGCGGCAGTCGAAGTATTAGTGGCTTCGTTCACAGTTATACCTTCAGGAGTAAGTTTGTTTCCCTGAGCGTCGTATGCATTCGAAACGTCGTACTGATAGACACCAAGATTTTTCCACACAAGCATATCGCCGATTTTTCCACCTTCCTGAAGGAAGAAAATGTTACCTACAATTTGTGATGTATGATTGGCGAGTTCTTTAATTTTTCCGTTTTGAAACGAAATGTTTCCTCGTGCATTCCAACTAAAGTTTCTTTTAGTAATGGGATTACCGTATAGTTCAAACTCTAAGCCCCTGTTTGCAATTGTTCCTAAATTGATGGTAGTTGTTCTTGCCCCCGTTTCTTTAGGTATCTCTTTTGCATATAAGAGATCTTTTGTAGTTTTTGTGTAGTAACTGCTGTTAAAAGTCATTTTACCTTTGAAAAGGGTTAATTCCAACCCATAATCTGCAGTAGTTGTGGTTTCCCATTTAATATTAGGATTACCCAGACTGGTGCTTTGATAGGCTGCTCCCTGGCCTGCATAATAATTATTAAATTCTATGGAGGTCCGAGATGGATAGTTTCCAATATTATCATTGCCAACCGAACCTACACTGAACCGAAGCTTTGCATCTTCAAGAAAACCCTTAGACCAATCCATGAATTTTTCATCAGAAAACCTCCATGCTGCAGATGCCGACAGGAAATTACCCCATCGATTGTTAGCTCCAAATCTTGAAGAACCATCGCGTCTGAAAGAGCCTTGTAGAATGTATCGGGATAAATAACTATAATTTACCCTACCAAACAAATTAGCACTCGAGTTTGCATTTGCATCTGTGCTTGTTTCGGTAAGATCTATGGTACCTGCATTGGAAGTGTTAATCTCCTCTGTTAGATAACCATCCATTGATATCAGATAACTATTTTCTTTTCTTTTATCTGCACCGACTCCTAAAAGCGCAGAAACATTATGAGATTTTCCAAATGTTTTATTGTAGTTTAATAAAGCTTGAGTTTCCCATCTCATTTCTTTTCCAAATTCATTAGATCCTACAGCATTTCCATTTCCTCCTGAAGTTAACTGAGAAGTTTCAAACTGGTTATTGGATTCATTATCCAGCTGTGAATTAAAAACGGTTGTAAATTTTAGATTCTTATTAAAATCATAATTCAAAGTGGTATTAAACTTTGTCGTATAATTGTTATCTACATCCTCGGCCAATAAGGCAAAGGCTATTGGATTTCGTTTAGATTCAACGTAACTGGCCAAAGTCCCATCTGGCCTATATATTGAAGTCCATGGATTTCTTTCAAAAATTTGCTTAGCACTTGTACCAATAGGAACATTATTTCCATTTTGATATGCAAAAGCAAGGCTATTAGCAATTTTCAATTTTGGTGATATCTGAAAATCCGCATTAATGGATGTTTGAATCCTTTTCATCCAACTATTAAGTATAATAGCTTTATCATCAGTATATGTAAAGCCTGCATAGTAGCTGGCTCCTTTTGTACCTCCGCTTAAACTCAACGACGCCACTTGTTTATGTGCTGTTTTAAATAAAAGCTCCTGATAATCATTATCAGCATTCAAGTAAGGATTTACTGAATCTGTAGAAGCGCCTCCATTTCCAGCACCACGAATAGAACGGTAAAGACGTAATTCATCTGCCGAGGTTGTACGGAGTTGGTGCGCCAATTTTCCTATCGTATGAGTATAATTAGCTGTTATTAAGGGTCTACCCTCCTTTCCTCTTTTTGTGGTAATCAGAATAACACCATTAGCTCCACGCGCACCGTAAATAGCCGCTGATGAGGCATCTTTTAAAACTTCTATTGAAGCAATATCCTGAGGGTTTACAAAATTTGCGTTTTCACTAAGTGCACCATCTATTACATACAACGGACCTGTTGATCCACCAATAGTAGAGGCATTTCGGATTTGAATTGTCCCTTGTCCTGCAGGATCACCACTATCATTTGTTACCAATACACCAGCGGCCTGCCCTTGTAAAGCGTCATATAAGGTAACCGGTTGCCGCTCTTCGATCTGTTTTGCTGAAACACTGGAAATTGAACCAGTTAAATCACGTCGCTTGACGGCCTGTCCATAGCCGGTTATTACCACTTCATTCAATGCATTTTCATTTTCAGTGAGTTTAACATTTAGTACTTTATTTCCTCCTACAGTTTTTTCTTCTGTTGCAAAACCTATATAGGTAAAAACCAGTACAGCTTTTGCATCAGGAACATCTATAACATATTTTCCCTCAACAGATGTGGATACTCCGATATTGTTTCCTTTTACTTTGATGCCGACTCCGGGCAACGGTTCACCTTTGGAATCAGATACAGTGCCCGTAACCCTTAGTGTTTGAGAATACACAACTATTGATATCAATTGCAGTATTATCATGAGCACGAATAGCTTCACCTTCCGCGGTTTTACAAAAGCTTTCATTTTAAATGAAATTGCCTGAGTACAATTTTTATTCATATGGATTATTGTTTTAATTGGCGGCTTGCTTAAGCCCTTTAAATGATTGAGAATTAAAAAACAAATTCCTGCTTTCAACTATTCTTAACAGGTAAAACTGGATAATCGACTATCGTTAAATCATCGGGTACAACAATTAAATAGTAAATAATTAAGTTCGTATTGGTTAGTGCAATTGACTAATAAATCTCAATTCTTTAGTTCGCCGGATTAGCGAAATATTCAATCTTATTGGCATGCACAGCCACAATATATTCACTTTTATGTACATACAACTGAATAATTGTTATTTTTCATATCCTCGCAATCAATAACGCAACCGGTTGCGAAATTTGCAAAGGACAGGTTTTAATTTTATAAAAATGAAATTGCCAACAAATAAAAAAAATTGCGAAGGCCGTTAAAGAATCTTAATCTTAAAGTGATCTTTTAGCACTCGACGCCCTTACCTTCAGAATGGTATTATGGATTTCTTTTACAAAGCTTTTATTAGCGTTCGGACTTATTTTTTGCAAAAGTATATTAGCTGCAGATACTCCCATTTCAAAAGCAGGCTGAACTATGGTTGTAAGTGGGGGATCTATGATGGTTGCAATAGGTTCATCATTGAATCCAGCTACGGCAATATCTTCAGGTATTCTCAAGCCTCTGCTTTTTAGTGTTAACA
>CBFGOI010000070.1:0-24498 GCA_965650335.1 uncultured Pedobacter sp.
ACAGAAATAGTGGTAAGGCATTGGATGTGAATGGAAGTGCCACCACAAATGGTGCAGGTATTATTCAATGGGGCTATTGGGGTGGCAATAACCAGCAATGGCAAATTATTGATAATGGAACAGGATATTATCGCGTCATAAACAGGAACAGTGGCAAGGCACTAGACGTGAATGGCGGTTCGGTTGCTGATGGCGCCGCAATTATTCAATGGACCTATTCTGGCGGTAACAATCAGCAATGGCAGATCATTGATAATGGAGGCGGATATAGAAGGATTATTAATCGCAATAGCGGTAAAGCGTTGGATGTAAATGGACAATCAACAGCAGACGGAGCTAATATTGTTCAGTGGAGCTGGTGGGGGGGCAATAATCAACAATGGAAATTCCAGCAGCTATAGCGAAGCTCAGTTAACAAGAATTGAGGAAATTTAAAATGCTGTTAAGGGAGTTAGGGCGAGTTTTTAATTGGTAAATTAATAAGAACTGTTGGCTTTTTTTGGCCCTTTCTCCCTTGCAGCTTATTATGGTGACGTTAATATTTTATAAACACAGATTGATTTTGCTTAGAAAAAAACTTTTACTTTTTGTCGCCTTGGCTTTCTGTTTTCCTGCAATAACCAGGGCCCAACACGGTAGTGACGATAAGCTGCAAAATTTGAAACATGCTGCAATCACTATTGATCTGTCTAAGGAATATCAAACCATAGATAATTTTGCCGCGTCCGATGCCTGGGCCTGTCAGTTTGTAGGTAATTGGCCTGATGGAAAGAAAAACGCTATTGCTGATCTTTTATTTAGTAAGAAATTCCTCCCAAATGGCCAGCCTCAAGGGATAGGTCTGTCAATGTGGCGATTTAATATTGGAGCCGGAAGCGCTCAACAGGGAAGCGGAAGTAAGATAAAAGATAAGTGGCGACGAGCTGAATCTTTTTTTGAGAAGGATAAATTTAATTGGAACCTACAGGCAGGACAAATGTGGTTTCTAAAGGCTGCGAAAGAACGCGGTGTAGATCAGTTTTTAGCTTTCACCAACAGTCCTCCCGTGCATTTAACGGCAAACGGTAAAGCTTTCGCGACCAAGGCCAAACCAAATCTCAATCGGGATAAGTTTGATGCATTTGCGGAATATTTAGTTGAGGTAGTGAATGGGGTAAATGAGAAAACCGGAGTTGTTTTTGATTATTTGAGCCCGGCTAACGAACCTCAGTGGGACTGGAGTGATGGCGGACAAGAAGGAACTCCTTTCACAAATAATGATGTCAGTGGAATAGTAAAATCGTTAAATACTGCTTTGGTTAAAGCAAAGCTGAGTACAAAAATCGCAGTAGCCGAAGCCGCTCAATATGATTTCCTCTACTCAGATTTCGATAAGCCGGGGAAAGGCCGCCAAATTGATACATTCTTCAATTTGTCTTCACCCGATTTTATTGGTGATTTGCAAACAGTAGACAAAGTAATCTCGGCGCATAGTTATTTTACAACATCTCCATATTCAAAAGCAGTTAGCATTAGAAAAGAAGTCAACGAGAAGGTATCTTCTGTAAAGGGATTACGGCTCTGGCAGTCTGAGTATTGTATTCTTGGAGATAATGAGGGAGAAATCAAAGGTGAAAAACGGGATCTTGGAATGCGCCCAGGCATATATCTGGCTAAAGTTATCCATAACGATCTTGTCAACGCGAATGCATCCGCATGGCATTGGTGGACTGCCGTGTCGGCATACAATTACAAAGATGGACTTGTTTACGTGGATAAAAAGGTTTCAGACGGTCAATTTTATCCGAGTAAAATGCTCTGGGTGCTGGGTAATTACAGCCGGTTCATACGTCCGGGAGCTGTCCGGGTAGAGGTAAGCATACCTGATTCATCTCAAAGAAATGATATTCTGGTATCTTCCTATGTTGACAAGCGGTCTAAAGAACTTATTACAGTTTTAGTTAACCATGGCTTCCATCCAGTCGAAATAACATTGCGGTTAAAGAATGGCGAATTGGGTAATCAGACCAGATATGTAACCTCTGAAAGTTCTGATCTCAAACCCAACAATACATTTAACCAGAAAGATAGATTTGAACTGGAGGCCCAAAGTATAACAACCCTTGTCTCTAAGATCATTAATTAAATTCCTTGAGCTGGCAATCAAAAAATACATCAATAATAGTTCAGATAACATCATATAATATGCGAAATATATTTAGAATCTTGTTACTTATTTCCATCTCAAGCGCATTTTCGCGCGATTTAAAGGCCCAGGGACCTGGGCATACCTTTAGTCTGACAGATACAGCCTTTTTACTTGACGGCAAGCCATTTCAAATGATTTCCGGCGAAATTCATTACCCCAGGGTTCCCAGAGAATCGTGGAGGCACCGAATGAAAATGGCAAAAGCGATGGGATTGAACACCATAGGAACGTATGTGTTTTGGAATATCCACGAACCTCAGAAAGGTAAATATGATTTTTCGGGAAATAATGACGTCAAGGAATTTGTGAAAATAGCGAAGGAGGAAGGACTTTGGGTGGTTTTACGTCCCAGTCCATATGTATGCGCCGAGTGGGAATTCGGAGGTTATCCCTACTGGTTGCAAAATATTAAAGGTCTTGAAGTTCGAAGTACTGAACCTCAATACCTGGCGGCTTACGAGAATTACATCAAGGAGGTAGGCAAGCAACTGGCACCTCTGCAAGTAAACCATGGTGGAAACGTTCTTATGACGCAAATAGAAAATGAGTACGGCTCGTATGGTAGCGATAAAAATTACCTTGACTTAAACAGAAAGATGTTTATAGAGGCCGGCTTCGATGGTATTCTTTATACCTGCGATCCGGAGGCAGCGATTAAAAACGGCCATTTACCCGGATTGCTTCCGGCGATTAATGGAATTGATAATCCCGATCAGGTAAAATCGCTTATCCACCAAAATAACAATGGCAAAGGTCCGTATTTCATTGCTGAATGGTATCCAGCATGGTTTGACTGGTGGGCCACGGAACACCATACCGTTCCTGCGGCGAAATATACAGGAAGGTTGGATTCTGTACTGCAGGCTGGAATATCAATAAACATGTATATGTTTCATGGGGGAAGCACGCGTGGTTTTATGAATGGCGCAAACTTTAATGATAAAAATCCCTATGAACCTCAAATCAGTAGTTATGATTATGATGCACCATTGGATGAAGCAGGAAACGCGACTGAAAAGTTTATGCGTTTCAGAGAGGTAATTCAGAAAAACCTTTCCGCTGGTCAGACCTTGCCACCTGTTCCTTCCGCAAAACCATCAATTAATACAAAGCCTATTGTATTTACGTCCACAAATACAGTATTTGACTTGTTGAAGTCTCCAACGGCCAGTAAGACTCCTTTAACATTCGAAGATTTAAACCAGGCGTACGGGTATGTAATGTACCGAGCCACAGTCAATGGAAGCGGCAGTCAGCAACTTCTTAAAATCCGGGATTTAAGAGATTATGGTGTCGTTTTTATAAATGGAAAGCGGGTTGGAAACCTCGACAGGCGTTTATATCAGGACAGCTTATTGCTAAATCTGCCGAAAGGAAAAGTAACACTCGATATTCTGGTAGAGAATATGGGACGGATAAATTTTGGGCCATATTTATTAAAAAATGAAAAAGGTATTACCGAAAAAGTAGAATTGGGAGGAAGAGAAATTCAAAATTGGCTAATGTATAAGCTTCCGTTCGATAACATGCCAACTATTACCGCGAAAAAAGGAAACAGTGCTGATTTGAAAACGCCTGCTCTTAAGAGAGGATACCTGAGTTTAGACAAAGTTGCCGATACCTATTTGGATTTTTCGAACTGGGGCAAGGGAGTAGTTTGGATTAACGGCCACAATCTTGGCAAGTATTGGGAGATAGGCCCTCAGCAGACTATATACGTCCCTGCCGAATGGCTTAAAAAAGGAAAAAATGAAGTGGTGATTTTTGAACTTAATAAGCCGGAGCAATCAATGCTGCTTGGTAGGGATAAGGCAATTCTCAACAAGTTGAAGTCGAAATAAAACTTTAAACATATGTACTTGAACGCCTGTTGCCTCGTCCTCAGGCGTTCTTAAATTTTCTGGGGATTTTGCAGATCATTGCTATTCAATTAAAAAGACGGGAATTAGTATCTGCAGCCGATTGGGTGAACTTAGCATTTGGACTTATCTGCCAATAAACGTATATTCAAGAACCAATTAAGTAGCGTCAGAACGTTTCGAAATGAATAAGGTCTTTTTTGTTCTCCTGGTATTAAGTTCACTAACTGTTCAGTCTCAACCGCAGGCAGAAAAAAACATTTTTCATTATGGCTTAAAAGACGGCCTTTCCTTCGGAATCGTAAATAGTATCGCGCAGGATAATAAGGGGTTTATTTGGATTGCTACATCCGATGGTTTGAATAGATTCGATGGGCAATCGTTTACAGCCTTCAAAAATGAACCTAATAACCCTTATAGCATAGCCAGTAACCACGTTCAGTCTGTATTTAAAGATTCGCAAGGCCAGCTATGGATATCATCCCGAAATGGATTAATGAGCTTCGATGCCCAAACTCAGCGATTTATTAAATACAACAGTAGCAATGACCGGAAGCCGGAACGGAAGGATGATATTACCTGTGTTTCAGAAAGTCGGGATCACAACCTCTGGGTTGCTACAACAGATGGATTCTACTATTTTAATAAGAAAGATAAAAAGTTTGTCGCGTACAATACCGAAAATTTAAGAGGCTTAACAACAAATTACATACTAAACATCTACGAAGATTCCAGAGGCTTTTTATGGGTAGGGACAAAAGGGGCCGGAATACAGGTGTTCGCAGTAATGGATTCACAGGTAAAAAGGCAATCCCGGATTGTACCGCCTCGTTTGGATACGAGAATTAATAAAATTTTCGAAGATAAAAATCAAAATGTGTGGGTAGCTACGTCAAATGGCTTAGTTCTCTATTCACAAAAACAAAACAACTTTCAGATTTTCAACGCCAGAGATCACTATTTGCCTAGTAATATATTCTTATCGATAGCGGAAAATGGGAGTGGGGAAATTCTTATAGGTCTTCAAGACGGTGGGCTGTATACAATTTCTGGCCGTTCAATACCGAATAGCCAGGGGTCAATCTATCGCTTTGATCCCGTAAAGGCTAGCAATGGTAACCTGGTAACGAAGTGGTCGGTCCAAACGCTCTTTTTAGATAAGGATAAAAATGTTTGGTTGGGAACCTACGGGAATGGGATCTACATGGTTAATAGTGTCCCCAAAAAGTTTAGGAAGTTTCAGGTAAGAAAGGATTTAGACAGTCCTGACTTTGTTCGTTTTTATGGAATAACGCAGGACAGTGACGGCCTGTTTTGGCTGGGAACTGATGGAGATGGTATATTTAAAGTGACGAAAGAGGGCAGGACTGTTAAAAATTATAGAGCCGACGGGCGAAGGGGGAGCATCACAGATAATGCAATATTATCTGCGCTTAGAGATAGTAAAAATCGACTTTGGTTTGGAACCTATAAAGGAGGCTTGATGTGTTATGATAAAAAGTTTGATTCCTTTCAATCCTTTTCGTACAACTCCAAAAATCCCCGAAGTCTAAAATATAATGATGTCCGTGTTATATATGAAGACAGCAAGCAAAATATTTGGGTTGGAACAAATGGAGGAGGTTTGAACCTTTTCAATCCAAAGACCGAAAATTTTGATAACTGGAATCCGGAGAACAGCGAAATTGCTTCAAATGATGTGCGGGCAATTACCGACGATGGCAGTGGGATTTTATGGGTCGGAACCTACGGTGGCGGGGTGAATTATTTTGATATCAAACGAAATGCCTTTTTTAAACTTTTTGAAACGCCCGGCGAAAGTGGTGTTCTGGTAAATAATGTAGTATATGCGCTATATCTGGATAAGGAGGGTCGCTTGTGGATCGGGACAGAAGGCGATGGCCTTGTTATTTACAACACGAAAACAAAGGTAATACTAAAATACAATGAAAAAACTGGTCTCGCTAACAATACGGTGTATGCTATTAAGGCGGATGCGCAGGGAAAAGTTTGGTTAAGCACGAATAAGGGCATCTCTAAGGTTGATATTAATGCTGGTAAAATCTATAATTATGATGAGTCTGATGGGTTGCAGGCCGGGCAGTTTCATGAAGGTTCTGCAATAGTAAGCAATAAGGACAAGAGTATGGTCTTTGGTGGTACCGAAGGCTGTAATTTCTTTGATCCTTACAATGTAAAAACTAGCGAAGTAGCCCCTAAGGTTCTGATAACGGGTTTGAACATATACGGACAGCCGACAGATAGAGCAGCATTTGAAAATATTAAAGATATCACAGAGGCCGATCAAATAGAATTAAACCCTGATCAGCCAGTATTTTCGATCAACTATCTGACCCTTAATTATGGTTTTCCGCACGAAGGGGAGTATGCCTATAAGCTTGAGGGACTTGATAAAGAATGGAACTTTGTAAAAGGCCAGCGATCTGCAACGTATCGGTATCTGGCCCCCGGCACCTATACTTTCAAAGTTAAAGCCTCAAACGAGGATGGAATTTGGGCTGACAGCTTTTCGAGTATTAAGATCATTATACTGCCACCATGGTATAAAACATGGTGGGCTTATTTAATTTATTTCGGCCTCGTTGGAGCGAGCATCTATTCTTTTTCTCTATATCGCATTCGGCAAACGAGGCTAAAATTTAAGGTCAAGGCTGCGCAATTTGAAGCCGAAAAAGAAAAGGAGCTGCATGAAAAGAAGATAAATTTCTTTACAAATGTTTCTCATGAGTTTCGAACTCCTTTGACGCTTATAATTAACCCGGCAAAAGAATTATTGCACGATGAGTCTCATAATGCAAGCATGGGAAACCTTAATACAATTTACAGGAATGCCCGGAGATTACTCAGCCTTGTAGACCAGCTTTTACTTTTCAGGAAATCTGAGAGCGAGATGAGCAAACTTAAACTGGTTAAATTGAATATCAGCAGCGTTTGCCAGGAAGTATATTTATGCTTTACTCATCAAGCCAGAAAAAAAGGTATTGATCTGTCTTTTGAAACGGTAAATAATACACTCGAAATTATTGCAGACCGGGAGAAGATGGAAATTATTCTTTTTAATCTTATTTCCAATGCACTAAAAAATACTCCTGAAAAAGGATCTATAACTATAAAAGTTTTGGAAACAGATCAGGATGTTATAATTGAGATAAACGACACAGGAATAGGTATTCCCGCGGAAGTCGGCGAACGTATCTTTCAACAATTCTACCAGGTGCAAAATAATAATTTCGGTTCAGAAGGTGGTTTCGGTATTGGATTGTCGCTGGTGAAAAGTTTCGTTGAAAGCCACAAAGGCTTAGTAGGTTATGAAAGCAGGGCTGGACAGGGAACTAAATTTTGGGTGTCATTTAAAAAAGGAAAAGAACATTTTAAAGACTCTGTAATATTCGAAGAGGTACACGAAAGCTCAGTGTTCCTGGAAGAATTAGTGGTAGAATCGCAAATGGAGCAAGAATTCCCCACAAGCTCTGCCGGGGCCTTAGAAAGTACCGAAGTGTATTCGGATGATAAACGGATTCTGATTGTTGATGATAATATTCAGATACGCCAATACGTAAAGCAGCTTTTTGAAGGCGAATATGAAGTTTTAGAAGCTGACAATGGAGATAACGGATTTGAAATAGTGAAGAAGCATATTCCGGATCTGGTGATAAGTGATATCATGATGCAGGGGCTAAGTGGAATAGAACTCTGCTCAAGGATAAAAGATGACCCGGCCTTAAATCATATTCCCGTTATCCTCTTAACCGCAAGTTCTTCTGCCGAAGTAAAGCTTAAAGGAATAGAATGTGGCGCAGAGGACTTTATTAGTAAACCCTTTGAGAGGGAGATGCTGATAGCCAGAGTAGCTGGGATTTTAAAGAACAGGAACGACCTGCAGAATTACTTTTTTAATCACATTACCTTAAAGCCAGATAATTCAAAGATTTCGGATGAATATAAGCAATTCCTTGATCGCTGCATTCAGATAGTTGAAGAGAACTTAATGGAGTCACATTTTGGAATTAAGGTTTTAGCGGATAAGATCGGCATGAGCAGATCTACGCTTTATAGCCGGATAAAATCTATATCAGGGCAGTCTCCAAACGAATTTATCCGTTTCATTCGCCTCAGAAAGGCGGCTGAAATGTTTATATCAACGGAATCTACGGTTTCAGAGTCTGCATATAAAGTGGGGATAAAAGATATTAAGCACTTTAGGGAACAATTTAACAAGGTGTTTGGAATGAACCCCTCAGAATATATAAAAAAGTATAGAAGAAAGTTTCATACAACGCATACGGTTAGATAGAGACTACTAAGTCTTGCTGAATCCGCATAAATCGGAAGTTTCCGATCGGGAATTTATTTTCTTACCTTGATCGTTTTAAACAAAAACAATTCATGAAATCTTTTTTATTAAAAAGCAGATATGGAACACTAGTTGCATTTATCGCTTTTTTTATTTTTTCCTCTTTTCTTGTACGCTCAATATTAGTGATTCTCTCGGCATCGAAGGTGCCGCTAACTCTGATGTCTTACCTGTTGATTTTTGGCAAAGGTTTCATTTTTGATGTTGGGGTTTCTGTTTTCTTTTCAATCGTTTACGCCCTTTATTTGCTGTTAATACCCAACAGATGGTTAAACTCAAAATTTAACTACATAACCTCGTATGCGCTGGTTTTTTTAATGGTGTTAATAAGCCTGTTTTCATTCTTTGCAGAACTTACTTTCTGGCAGGAATTTGAAAGCCGTTTTAACTTTATAGCGGTCGATTACCTGGTTTATACCTTTGAGGTAATAAACAATATAAATGAATCTTATCCATTGCCAATATTAATCAGCAGCATGGTGGCGATCGCTCTGCTTGTAATTTTCGTTTTTATAAGGTTCAAAATATTTTCAAATTCGTTTAACTCCACAACACCGTTTAAACAACGTATCGCATTTAGCGGTGTTACCTTTTTGCTGGCTTTTTTATACATCGCGTTTATTAATAATGATTGGGCCGATAACAGTTCCAGTCGCTATCAAAATGAATTATCAAAAGCAGGGGTATATTCTTTCTTCGCAGCATTCAAAAATAATGAGCTGAATTATGAGCAGTTCTATTCATTGCTCGATGAACAAAAAGCATTTAAAATTATACGGAATGACCTAAAAGACCCCGAATCCTCTTTTGATGGGGAACCTGAATCGGTTGTAAGAAGTATCTCCAGTAATTTGAAAGAGCAAAAGCCAAACGTGATCATGATTACCATAGAGAGTTTTAGTGCAGACTTTATGGCTCATTTTGGTAATGTACAGAAATTGACTCCGGTGCTTGATTCTATTGCCGACAAGGGAGTTCTTTTCACTAACATGTATGCCACAGGAACCCGCACTGTCCGGGGAATGGAAGCTTTAAGTTTGGCAGTCCCTCCAACGCCGGGAAATAGCATTGTAAGAAGACGTAATAATGAAAACCTGTCTACAATAGGAGAGATTTTCAGATGGAAAGGTTATGAAACAAATTTTCTTTATGGCGGAGATGGATACTTCGATAATATGAATCAGTATTTTAGCTCGAATGGCTATAATATCATAGATCGTGGCAGAAATATAAGTGTAGGCGACCATTACAAAACCCATCGTACTATTATACCTGATGAACAGGTGCATTTTGAAAACGCCTGGGGTATTTGCGACGGCGATTTGTACGATGCTCTTATAAAAAGCAGTGATGCTAACTATAAAAGAGGAAAGCCATTCTATAATTTTGTGATGACCACCTCAAATCATCGCCCTTTCACTTATCCAAGCGGAAAAATAAATATACCTTCTGGTACAGGCAGGGAAGGGGCCGTAAGATATACTGATTTTGCAATTGGCGAATTCCTGAAAAAGATTAACAACAAGCCCTGGTTTAAAAACACATTAATAATTTTTGTTGCCGATCATTGTGCAAGTAGTGCGGGCAAAAATGAAATTGACATTTCAAAATACCACATCCCTTGTATTGTTTATAATTTGCCAACTCAGCCTAAGCAAATAGATAAAATGTGTTCACAAATAGACTTATATCCAACCCTTCTGCATATTCTTGGCTGGAGGTATGAAAGTAATCTGTTCGGAGAAAATATCTTATCTCAAAAGTATATTCCACGAATTGTTTTGGGGACATATCAGAAACTAGCCTATATGAAAGAGGACAGTTTAGTTATATTGAGCCCTAATCGGAAAGTGGATACCTATCTTTATAAAAAAGATGTAAATGAACAAGTGGCGGCCACTTTTCCTAAACAACTAACAGAACATGCAATCGCTTATTATCAAACCGCATATCAACTGTACGAAACGGGTAAATTAAAAAGCGTATACCATTAGCATACAGCTGGATCTTGTAGATGGAGATGAAAAAACGTGGATTTTTCGGATCTCAATTAGTCGTTTTTCTTTTTCACACTCACAAAATCGCTTCTAAATGCTCGCTGCCTTTTTCGGGTCTAACCTGCTAAGGATATTACCCCTTATTTTTAGCTGTTTACCCCCTGCCTGCTCGATAATTTTTGTCGATTTTCGCTATTCAATTCTTCTATAACCATAATATGAATATAATCTACACTATTAAAAAACTGTCTGTTTTTACCTTTTTAACCTTAGCATTTTCGAATGTTTTTGCACAGCAAATCGGGCAAAAGAAGTTATTTACCGATGGATGGAAGTTTTATAAAGGCGAAGCAGTAAATGCCGAAGGCATGAGTTTTAACGATGACAGCTGGAGGAATGTAAGCCTCCCTCACGATTGGAGCATCGAAGGTCCTTTCAGTAAGGAATGGGCAAGCGGCACAGGCTATTTGCCCGGAGGTATTGCTTGGTATCGTAAAACATTTAGTGAGATTGATGTGCCTACTTCAGGAAAGGCTTTTATTTATTTCGATGGGGTCTATAAGAATAGCGAAGTTTGGATTAACGGACATTACCTTGGTAAAAGGCCAAACGGTTTTATTCCTTTTCAATATGAACTTACACCCTATTTAAAGAAGGGACTTAATACCATTGCCGTGAAGGTAGATCATTCCAAATTTGCAGATTCACGGTTTTATACCGGTTCCGGGATGTACCGCAATGTTTATATAATTACAAAGCAGCCAATCTATATTCCAAAATGGGGTATAAGTTTTACCACACCAGAAGTGTCGCCGGAAAAAGCCAGGGCCGATGTAAAGGTTCAGGTAGCTAATTCGTCCTCTTTAACCGCAACAGTCTCAGTCGAAACTAAGCTAAGTCTGCAGGGTAAAACAGTTGCAACGGCAAATAAGAGTATGTCTCTGAATGCAAATTCTTCAGCCGAGGCTCAGCTGTCGCTGCCTCTGACCAAGCCCGCATTGTGGTCCGTCGAAGATCCTCGGCTGTATACTTTAACCGTATCAACTTACAATAACGGCAAAAAGACTGATGAATATACAGAGAATGTGGGCCTGCGGACGATAAGGTTTGATGCTAATGAAGGCTTCTTTCTAAATGGCAGGAACATGAAGCTGAAAGGAGTGTGCGTCCATCACGACGCGGGCGCTTTGGGAGCAGCGGTTCCGCGGGAAGTTTGGGCGAGAAGATTAAAGAAACTCAAAGAAGTTGGTTGCAATTCTATCCGGATGAGTCATTATCCTCACCAGGATTATTTTTATGAGTTATGTGATGAAATGGGTTTTCTCGTTATGGATGAAGCCTTTGACGAGTGGGAAGAGGGGAAAAATAAATGGATTGAAGGCTGGAATATCGGACAGCCAGGCAGGGACGGGTCTCATGAAGATTTTAAGGAATGGGCTTTACGCGACGTGAAGGATATGGTTCTACGAAACCGCAACCACCCTTCGATAATCATGTGGAGTATTGGAAATGAGATTGATTATCCCAACGACCCATATACCCACGAGATATTAAATACCGGAAGAAATCCTCAGATTTATGGCAAAGGTCAGCTTCCGGATCATCCTGCAGCAAGCCGTCTGGCCGAGCTGTCAAAAATATTGGTTCAGGCAGTGAAAGAGGAAGATACAACACGCGCTGTAACTGCTGCCCTTGCAGGTGTAGTAATGTCGAATACGACCGATTATCCTCAAAATCTCGACATCGTAGGTTATAATTACCAGGAATACCGATACGAAGAAGATCATAAAAAATACCCAAACCGGATTATTTATGGTAGTGAAAATGGTATGAGTTACGCAGCCTGGGAAGCTGTTGATACCAGTAAAAATATCTTCGGGCAATATTTATGGACAGGCTTTGACTTTATTGGCGAGGCTCGTGCATGGCCGATAAGAAGCAGTGGCGCCGGATTGCTAGATCTGGCAGGTTTTCCTAAACCGAATTTCTATACCAGAAAAAGCCTGTGGACGACTGAGCCATTTGTTTATTTAACAGCTTCAACGGTTCCGCAAGAAGCAGAAGAAAGAGGAAGAAGGGACTTGAAACCATCATGGAACTGGAATACGGGAGATAAGATCCGGGTGAGCGCTATTTCAAATACAGAAGAAGCTGAACTGTTTTTGAATGGCAAATCGCTTGGAAAGAAACTCAAATCAGAGAAGGGCAGACCTGTTTTCTGGGATATAGATTATCAGCCGGGTGTGCTTTCGGTGAAGGGATTCAACAGGGGGGCTCTGGCTGCTTCATCTCAAATAAAAACCGCCGGAGCTGTGTCAGTTATTAAAGCTGCTGCTGATAAAGCGCATTTCGCCGCTAACAGTAAAGATCTTGCACATATTGAAGTTCAACTCACAGACGATGCGGGGAATCCGGTGTATGAAGCAAATAATGAACTTTCGATCGCTATCGATGGACCCGCCGTATTGCTTGGCCTTGAGAGTGGTGATCTTGCCAGTCACGAAGATTATAAAACAAGTAAGAGAAAAGCATTTAATGGGAAGTTGCTTGCTTACATTCAATCAACAGGTAAAGCAGGGAGCGTGAACGTTACCATAAGCTCGCCTGGCTTAAAATCATCGATGGTGAAATTCAGGACGGGCAAAAAATAATGCGATTCATTTAAAAAATTAATCCATGGAATAAAGCAGGTTTTTAAGGGAAGACATTTTAAGATTTAGCCCGGATTTGTTTTTCCATTCTTCTGTAACATGGACGAATTCAAGGCCTTCGGATGAAAGCGGATTTCACGGATAAGACCTTTAAACCAGCTGACTTTGTTTAATCTTACGCCAACTGAAATCTCTCCCTGGGTCAATGGGGCGAAGTTGATATCACCTTCCAGCTCCTTTATTCCATTTACATAGCTGGCCATTTTCTTACCATCATAACTTAAGGCCACCCAATACCATTGGTTGGCTGGGTGCAACAAGCTCGAATCTATAAGAGTTAGAGCTGCATTGGTTTTGCCATTTTTCAAGAAAGTATCCAGATACCACATTCTTTCCGGAGTAAGCCGCACCTCAAGTGTCCCACGGTTTGCTTCTTTATCCTGAAAATGGATAAACCTTGGAGCACCAGGGCCATTTCCATCGGGTTTAAAAAGCACCTCAATGGTGAACTGATCCCATCCTTCCAGCGGAATTTTCGAAAAAACCAGGCCGTCATTAATGCCGTTAAATGAAACGGATTTTTCGTTTGAGTCTTCGATAATAAGCGGAGCTCCGATTACGGTGGGTTTATGGCCGTCAATTTGATGCAGGTTATCGATTTTCCAAACGATGGTTTTTGGCGCATGATTTGAATTGTCTTGAGCCCGAAGATCGGAAGAAAATATCAGCAGAAAAACCGAAGCAAGACTGATCCCTGCAAAAAAGGTTTGCGTAGAAGGGTAGTTAGTTTTCCTTATACTTTTAATAAAATCTTTTATCATGATTGATTTACTTGCCGTTCTTTTAATTATGAATATCTTTCCTACCCTTGGCCGAACTAATAAAATTGATGAGCATTTTCATGTTTTTTATATATTCCGGAGTTGAAATATACTTTGTTTCACTAAGGTCTCTGTACGGAGAGGTATCCGTTTCATCACCCACCATGGTCGAAGCATATTGATCGGTAAGTGCTTTATTCTGCCCATCGCCGATATATGGATTGCTTATCATCACATGCTCCACTAACCAGCGGTCGCGATTGTCAAGGCTCGCAATGATTCTACTCACATCAGCCTCTGCTACGTCAAACGCAGGGGCATCGTTCCTGTTAATGGAACGAAAAAATTGAGATCCCCTGACATCTGGATGGTCCGATTTAAGAGGCGAATCTTTAGTAGCTTCCTCAGTAGCTAAGGCTCTTATCCGGACATATTCGTCTTTCAGTTCTTGTATATTCACATTTCGTTTGCCAAACATGTGTGCGAGCAAATTAGTATCATTATAGTCGGTATAATAATATCCATACCTTACGTTTGAACCTTTGCGGTGAACAAAAAGAGGTTTTTCGGTGCCGGGTTCTACATACAGTGGATGAGTGTATTTTCCACCCTGAGTCATACTAGTTGGCAGTTTTACTTTTTCCAGCCATTTAATTGCCTGCGGTATAGCTTCCAGGTATTTGCGGTCACCAGTATATTGATAAAATTTTATAAGCAGAAAGCAATTCTCTAAGGTTGTAGAAGGTAAATACGCCGGAGGTTCATAGCTCCGGGCGCCAGCAGGTTCCATTTTCATGGTATATTGCTGCCCCCATGCGCCATTCGGCTGCTGAGAAAGAAGATAAAAATTCATCCCGCGATGGATAGGATCAAGTAATCGTTTTTCGCCCAGCGCCTGAAAACATTGGATTAGAAAATTTACGTTTTCCCAAATTACATTGTCGTTAAATGTGAAATAAGCTGAATAATCCGGGCGACCGGATTTCTTAAATCCATCTTTGAGCGGGTAGCGCTGTGGCCAGCCCCCAATGGGATATTGGCTTTTAAGAATAAAGTTAATTGCCTTGTCTAAAGCCGATTTATACTTCGGATCTTTCTTCTCAAGATACATTTTCAACAACAGTCGGGCTGCATCCGAGGTTACATCATCGTCGTAGGTGTCATTACCGTAATAATGCTGAAACTCTTCTAGTCGCCATCCATTTTTTCCAATTGTGTTATACCAGCGTTTTAGAGATTCTTCTCCGGCAAAGTCTATCATGTAATTCCAGCCGCCTTCGCGACTCTGTCCTTTCATCAGCGCCGTGGCCGCTTTCTCGGCGGCATAATAAAAATATTCGTTGCCGGTTACCTGGTACGCCTCCAAAAGAACATGCCCCGCGGTAACAGTTCCCCCATCCTGAATCCATATCATAGAATCCGAGGCTTCCATTTCGCCCCAGCGTCTTGATAGGTCCTCTGTGTAATACCAAACATAACCACCATCCGTACTGATTTCATTTACCATGAATTTTGTAGCCCTTAGCATTGCATCTTCAGCTCGTTCGCGGAGGCTTTGTGCATTAAGATTTGTTGATATAAGCAGCATGCTAAGATAGGCAGGCCATAGGTACTTACTGGTTATCATAATGGTGTGGTTGGTTGTACCTAATATATGGATTTTCTGTTTTTTTACCCTGAGCGTGGACGACAGACATACAGCTTTCGACTAAGAAAAATAGCTCTCAGGACGAAAATGCAAGCATGATCGGGATATATTCGTTGTCGGGAACGTTTGCAAACGGCATCTCGAGCAACTTGGAAAAAACAGATAAGGTCAGTAACAAAATCAATACATGCGAATGTATTCGTTGGGAAGCCCCCGAAACGCCATTTCGAATCGGGGGATCACCCGTGTTTTTCTGAGCAGGATTTTATTCTGGTTCAGTGGTTTTCGTCGGCTGTTCTTTAAGCTTTTCTTTTGCAACCGTGTTTGTCGGTTCAATATTCGCTTTGGCTTCCTTTTTTACTACAGCCGCAGGTGTCGCATTTTGTTTATACACGGCAAGCTCGGCCTGGAGTGTGTCATTTCTGGTGCTTATTTCTTTCCTGCTTTCTTCCGATTCATAAAATGCAGCTTTCAGCTTAGTTAGTTCGCTATTCAGGTTATTAATAAGACTATCTTTCTTAGACAGAGATCTCGACAGACTATCAGTTCTGTTCTCGTACTGCTTAAAAAATAGCTGGTTTGCTTCGGCGGCGCCTTCTAATCTGGCCAGTTGAATTTCAGTCTTTTTTATCGTTTCATTTTTATCCCTGAGTAATTTGTTAAGGCTATCGGTTTTTTGGGTAAGCGATTCAATTATTTCTTTTCTGGATTGAGCATTCAGGCTTGGCAGATTAAAAACTATTAATCCGGAAATAAGCGCGATAAGTTGGTACGTTTTCATGATTGTTTTTGATGAATTAACTAATAAAGAACAACACCTCAGTAGACCCAAATCAAGTTTTAATAATGTGATAACCAAATCTTTAAATTGCTTGTTTCGGGTATTTTCAAGTATTTATTTTCGGGTGGTATTAAGCTAATTCCTTGTCAAAACTACCGCGAAAAGGAGGGAGAATGACATTCCTCGGGGGATACAAGAGGTCGTTAACGCTTATTTAATTTTGGCGGGTTCCGGTCGGCAGGGTTGGCCTCAAACTGATCGGCGAGCTCATATGAGGCCTAAAAAAAACCGAATAAAGAACCATAGCACGCAGTCGGACCTAGCTTTATGTTCTTTACCTTTAATCTCTGCCAGCCTTGCCGAAATTTAGTTTGTGTTACTTCTTCTTTGGTACTTTCGCTCCTTCTTTCCGCGCTTCCGACAAACCGATCGCTACCGCTTGTTTTTTGGAGGTAACTTTTTTTCCTGTTCCGGTTTTAAGCTTACCTTCTTTCATTTCATGCATCACTTCTTCGACTTTTTCACCAGCCTTTTTTGAATACTTTGCCATAACCTTTTTTAGGATTAAAGCTCTTGGGACTGAAAATGGTTTTAAAAGATTAAAAGCTTTTTTGTATAGAATCAGATTTGTAATTTCGCCCAGATAAATTATTGAAATGGAGAATCCAATAGAAACTTATAAAAAAAGCGAAAGTACTACAAACGCCAATAACCCAAGTCATTATACCTTACTGACTATCGGTATTTTTGTAACTGTTTTAGGTGCGGTATTGCGCTTCCTTGCCGACTGGACTTTTGTTGATCTGCTCTCGAATATTATTTTCTTAATAGGCGTTGTTTTGTGCCTTAAATCAGTGATTAATATCCTGAAATAAAATAGTTCCGACTTATAGGGCGAAAAGCTCTATAAGTCAAATTTTTACAAGAAAACCATCCTCCCGGCGTTATAGAATAATGAAAAGCATATTCTTATATCTTGCGCTGCTGTTGCCTTTAACCTCTCTGGGGCAAGTTAGATCCAAGTCTGTTAAGATCCATAAGCTGGTAATCGAGGCAAAAAAATCTTATGCTATTACTGAAGGCGACTCAATAACTTCAATTAGCATTGATACACTTATAATGAAGGACAGATCCAAATTATCCTTTGTCGGTAAGAAAAAAGTGGACCTTGTAGTAAGCCATGCTTTTATCGGAAAAGATGTTATCATTCGCGGCAATGATAGTAAGAACAATGGAACTGATCTAAATCTGTCTGTCAATTTTGTTCAACTAAAAAGTCTTTTTGTTGATGTTTCCGGCGAAGACGCCAGATATTTTAACAGGCATTTTGATAATGGAAATGGGGGGCAGGTTGTATTGAGTTATTTGTCGAGCGGACAGAAGCCCCAGATTACAGATAAGAACAGCCCCAATTTTGTGTCGATCAGAAACAGAGCTGGAGGATATACAGTAAACCCACAAACGGATATAGGAATAATTTTAGGTCAGATACGAACTGGATCTGGCAGGCCTTTAGGGCAGTTACCCAACGGCCGCGTATATTCCGGCGGTATAGGACGTGATGGTAAAACTACTATCAAACCCATCGATCGTTTGCCTGACTAGTCGGGATGATATTTCGATTTATCTAAAATTTTCTGGAAATCCTTATCCTGCATTAACTCCTGGAGTGTCACGGATGGGTTTTTCTCCATATATTCCTTCACGATTTTCCATCCCGAAAAAACTGCGAGCTTTGGTGCTGATTCATTTTTATCTCCTATACCCGGGGTAAAGCGAGCTTCGGAGAGATATTTTTGAATCTTAAGATAATCGGTCTCAAATAAAAGATTCCGTTCTAAAAAATACGCCCATATTCCGCCTTCATAATCCTCGGCCCAGTGTTGTTGTTGGGTAGTGTATCCGATCTTTAAAGAATCGGGTATATTGGGCATAGTTGCGTCCATAAAATACATGATTTTACCGTTGTAGATCATTTTCTGCATTAATGATGTGATCTGATCCGGTTCCGGAAACATTTCTTCGCGGATAAATGCTTCCATAACTCTCGGTGTTATATTTTCCGGAGTAAAGCGCCTGGAGATATACGCCGGAATGCTGCTCCGTAGCGCAGGATAAAATTTTGAGTCAGGTCCTAAAAACATATCCAGACCAATACCGAGGTAATTATTCCCGATAGGCGTTTGCACCGCAAATCCTGAAAAAAAAGAAATGATTCGTGGGACGGGTTGATTAGGATAATAGTATTTAATATGTTTAAATGCATCGGTTAATTCTTTTTCCTGTCTCTCCAAATCGGGATACTTTTGGCTAACCTCACTTTTTAATGCATTGTAATCGGGAGCTGACAGTACGGTTTTAAGATTTTGATAATATTCCTCACTACCCGGGGTTCCAACACTCAGCATCCCTTCCATGAAATCATTATAAAAGATGCCATATTTCTTTTGAAACTGAATGCCTTGCTGCCGGTAGTTTGTAACCGTTAATGAGCTTAAGTCTTTGTCAAATCTTTCAATCTTTATATCAAGATTTATGTTGCTTACATCAACATCTTTCTTATTCTTGCAGCCGAATACAAACAGGCCAATAGAAAAAAACAGGTAGATTTGGAAAATGCTTTTAGTATTCATATAGATCTCTGAAGCGAAAATAGTAAAATCAAAGAGAAGAGACAGATTATACATTTGAAACTTATGAAATACATACTGCTAATTACAGGCTTATTCTTGGCTCCTTTTGTTGGAAATGCTCAGGAAAATGAAAAGAATTTCAAATTAGGATTTACGGTGGCTCCTAACTTAAGCTGGCTAACAGATGATGGTAACAGATTGGTAGCTGATGGAAGTAAAGCTGGATTCTCTTACGGCGTTATAGCTGATGTCGGTTTTGCAAAAAATTATTTCTTTTCAACCGCCTTTACGGTAAGCTCACTACATAGTAAAGGTGTTAAAAAGGATATTTCTACCGACGAATATAAGCTTCAATATCTTGAAATACCTTTTACCTTAAAGCTCAAAAGTAATCCGTCCGATCAGGGGAGGTTTTACGGACAGTTCGGTTTAGGAACGGGCATAAATATTTCCGCAAAAAAAGACGCAACCTCTTTCGGAACAAATGTAATGGTTAAGGATGTATCCATTTCATCGGAGGTAAACTCGTTCAGACTAGGGTTAATTATGGGCGCAGGAGCCGAATGGAATGTGGGAAGAAACTTAATCGCTCTTACCGGCGTTACTTTTAATAATGGATTTACAAAAACTTTTAAGGATTATGATTCACGAAATCCTTTCGTGACATTAAATCTTGGCCTGTTTTTTTAATAACGTCTTATATATAAATGAAGATTGCATTAGCTCAATTAAATTATCACATAGGTAATTTCGAATCAAATTCAACAAAAATTATCAAAGCCATCAATGAAGCAAAGCAAAAAGGTGCAGACCTGATTGTGTTTGCCGAGCTAGCTATTTGTGGTTATCCGCCGAGAGATTTCTTAGAATTTTCCGAGTTTATAGAGTTGTGCGATGAGGCCGTGAAGCAAGTTGCAGCCGCCTGTACGGATATTGCATGCATTTTAGGAGCTCCGACAAAAAACCCGAGAACAGAAGGGAAGGATTTATTCAACTCGGCCTATTTTATTGAGAACGGCATTGTTAAAAATATAGTCAATAAGGCATTGTTGCCAACATATGATGTATTTGATGAGTATCGATATTTTGAACCGGCAACGAATTTCTTTTGCGTAGACTTTAAAGGCAAGAAAATCGCTTTAACCATTTGCGAAGATTTGTGGAATATCAACGATAACCCGCTTTACATTTCTGCTCCGATGGATGAATTGATCAAACAACAGCCCGACTTGATGATCAATATTGCAGCTTCGCCTTTTTCTTACAACCACGACGATAACCGGTACAAGGTTTTGAGTGATAATTGTAAAAAATATAATTTGCCATTGCTGTATGTCAATCAAATCGGATCGCAAACAGAGATAATTTTCGATGGAGGCTCTCTCGTTTTTAATGCACAGGGCGAATTACTTGATCAACTAAATTATTTCAAGGAAGATATCCGGATTTACGAATTTGAGGCCAATAAAATAAAAAACCATCAAAAGATGGATTATAGTCCGGCGCCGGATATTGAACAAATTCATCAGGCTTTGATTTTGGGCATCCGGGATTATTTTTATAAATCGGGTTTTAGCAAAGCTGTTCTCGGCCTGTCTGGTGGAATAGATTCTGCACTTGTTTGTGCTTTAGCTGCCGAAGCTCTTGGTCCGGAAAATGTTATGGCGGTATTAATGCCATCGAAATATTCGACCGGGCATTCTGTTCAGGATGCTTTGGATTTGGTGAATAACCTGGGTTGTAAGCATGAAATTATAGCTATTAAGGACGCAGCAGATGCGTTCGATTCTATGTTAGCCCCAGTATTTAAAGACCTCCCTTTCAATGTAGCCGAAGAAAATATTCAGGCTCGTTGTCGAGCTATCATTGTAATGGCCTTTTCGAACAAGTTCGGCTATATTTTATTGAACACCTCAAATAAAAGCGAGTGTGCGGTTGGCTATGGGACACTTTATGGTGATATGGCCGGTGCAATTGCCGTATTAGGCGATGTATATAAAACACAGGTTTACCAGCTGGCGCAGCATATAAATCGCGAAAGAGAAATAATTCCTTTAAATAGCATTGTAAAGCCACCATCAGCAGAATTACGCCCCGATCAAAAGGATAGCGATTCGTTACCCGATTACGATATTCTCGATAGCCTGCTTTACCAATATATTGAGTTAAAGAAAAGCTCTCGTGATATTATCGCTCAGGGATTCGATGAACAACTGGTTAGAAAAGTTATTGCGATGGTAAATAAAGCCGAGTTTAAACGGTATCAAACTCCTCCAATTTTACGCGTGTCGCCTAAAGCTTTTGGTATGGGACGAAGAATGCCGATTGTTGGAAAGTATTTGTCGTGATAAAAGCCCTTTACTGATTCGCGCGCTCCGCATTTAGAAGCTTACCTGTATATTTGCAAAAATGATTCTCACCGATACACACACGCATCTTTATTACGAAAGGGATGCTGCAAAGAGGAAACTACTAATGCAGAGGTGCCTGGATAATCAGGTCGAACGTCTTTTTTTGCCGAATGTTGATTCAGACTCCATTGCGATGGTCTCCGAGCTGGTTTTTGAGTATCCACAACATTGCTTTGCCATGCTGGGTTTGCATCCATGTGATGTTAAAAATGAGTATGAAACGGAACTCGAACTTATCAGACAGTCGATAGCCAAAACGAAAATATACGCCATCGGAGAAATCGGAATAGACCTATATTGGGATAAAACAACCTTACCTCTGCAGCAGGAAGCGTTCCGTACCCAAATTTCTTGGGCTAAAGAACTGGATCTGCCGATTGTGATTCATTGCAGGGATGCTTTTGATGAAGTTTATAAGTTATTACTCTCTGAAAAGGACGAGAAGTTAAGAGGGATATTTCACTGTTTTACCGGGACAAAAGAACAAGCCGATTTAATTATTGATCTTGGTTTTTACCTCGGTATCGGAGGAGTAGTTACCTATAAAAATTCAGGCCTTGATAAAGTCGTTCAACAATTAGATTTACAAAATATCGTTCTTGAAACAGATTCGCCTTATTTAACACCTGTGCCATTTAGAGGAAAACCGAACGAAAGTAGTTTTCTTACGTATATAGCTCAGAAAGTTGCGGATATTAAGGAGGTTTCGATCGAGATTGTTGCTGAGATTACTACAAAAAATTCAAAAAATGTTTTTGGAGTTTGACAAAGCCTTTCCTTTCATATCTTTAGAAAATAATTGAGTTTGGGAATGACAAAGGTTTTAATTATCTACACCGGGGGAACTATTGGGATGGTTCAGGACAAGCTAACGGGTGTACTTAAGCCTCTCGATTTTGAACACATTACTGAAAATGTCCCCGAATTACAGCGTCTTCCATATCAAATAACAGTTCATTCTTTTGACGAGATTATAGATTCGTCGAATATGTCTCCAGCCATCTGGATGGAGTTAGCAGAGCTGATTGAAAAGAACTATGAAGCGTATGATGGCTTTGTAATTCTTCATGGGTCTGATACAATGGCGTTTACTGCGTCGGCCTTAAGTTTCATGCTCGAAGGTTTAAATAAGCCTGTTATTTTTACCGGCTCGCAATTGCCAATAGGCGAAATTCGCACGGATGCAAAAGAGAACCTGATTACAGCCCTTGAAATTGCATCAGCAAAGATGGCAAATGGAAAAGCCAGGGTTCCGGAAGTATGTATCTATTTCGATTTCCAACTTTTTCGTGGCAACCGTTCATTTAAGTATAACTCTGCAAAATTCGAAGCTTTCCGGTCACCGAACTACCCTGTTTTAGCAGAAGCCGGAGTTCATTTACGTTTTAACGATAACAGTATTCGAAAATGTGATGAGTGTGTCTTCAGGGTTCATAAAAAGTTAAATAATAAAATTGCAGTTTTAAAGCTTTATCCCGGTATCAGTAAAGAAACTGTTGCTGCAATTGTTGGTTCTGCAACCGATGCAATAATTCTGGAGTCATTTGGAGCCGGGAATTCTACTACAGAAAAATGGTTCTTAGACTGTCTCGAAGCTGCTATTAAAAGCGGGAAAATCATTCTTGATATTTCTCAGTGTAAAGTTGGCAGTGTTGAGTTAGGCCGCTATGAAACAAGCCGCGATCTAAAGAATATGGGCGTTGTCAGCGGTTTTGATATGACTTATGAAGCTGCTGTTACCAAGCTAATGTTCCTACTTGCGCGCGGGTTTACCTACGATCGTATGTCTGCTCTTCTCGAAACAGATTTGCGCGGCGAACTTAGCAAGGTTAATCCGATGAACTGGTCAAAAGCAGTATTTTAGTCGGCTAATGCTTGCTTTGCGCATATCGTTAGAGCATCCTCTTACCGCATAAGTACAGTTTCTTAAATTCTGGCTAAAAAACGATCAGTTTCAATAATTTTCTCCTGTGTGATTGGTATTTAAGTGTCTCATCAACAGGTTCTTATTTGATAAAAAAGCATCGTCAAGGCTTTTCTTATCCAGATGTTTTTTGTATCTTTAATAGATAAGGTTTAGCGTTTGAATGTTAACTGGGATAAAGAAAAACACCATGGAAACTCAATCAAAATCTGGCAAAGTCCTTGAAAATAATGAAGCAGAGCTTACCAAAGAACAAGGCAACAACACGACAGACTCTCAAGTAAAAAAAGAGCCGACGGGCGTGGAATATCATGATTATGTGCCAAAACACTCAAGCCATGGAAGATCGAATTCCCGGACTTTCGGTCCGGATCATGAGCCTGGCACTGTAAGATGAAAGAGAGCTCTTCGATAAAACGAGGAGCTTTTTGATTAGAAGCAAAAAAGCCCTCTACATATCGTAAAAGGCTTTATCTTTAAAAACGTTGCGGAGAAAGAGGGATTCGAACCCTCGGTACCCTTGCGAGTACACCAGCTTTCCAAGCTGGCTCATTCGACCACTCTGACATCTCTCCCTTGGAAGTTTGCAAAAGTAAGAAATTAGTCGGTATAATTTAATAATTCCATTGCGCAAAAAAATAAAACGGCATCCATATCAAAAGGATGCCGTTTAGATATATATATGTGTGTTTGGGATGCCTATTTAATCACCATCGAGTTTACAAAGTTTCCGCTTGCGTCAAAACGTAATGCATATTTAGTGTCGTTTGAATCGATGAAAACTACATAAGCCTGCGTAGTTGAATTTATTTTTACCGCATAGGCTCTATGGAACACATAACCTGGATAAGTGGTGCTTAAGTACGTGGCGATGTTAGTTAAAAGATTGGCCTGACTAACTGCTGTTTTTCGGCCTGCCTGTAAAATCAACTGGCTGCGTTTTACAAAGATGTTGTTAGCATTAAATAAAGTCGCATACAAGCCGTTGTTTGCCGAAATTACAATAATATCCCCGCCTCTGCCTGCATGTGCAGCAAGTATGGTATCTTGTGTGTAATTGACAAGGAAATAGGTTTTAATCGTTGCAGACAATGCGCTCAAGGCAATAGTATCACGATGTTGACCGTCGCGTCCATCAAATCTGCCGCCACGTTTCCAGCCTTTGCCCATCAGTTGACCACGCTCGCGTTGTTCGAATATTTTTATGAAG
>CBFGOI010000071.1:0-23939 GCA_965650335.1 uncultured Pedobacter sp.
ACGAACCGCACCTGCCGGTGAGGTTTTTGCTTTTTCCAGCAGTTCAAGCCTGAACTGAATCGGATCCTTTTTGGCAGCCTGGGCAACTTCATCTATAAATGCTTGCTCTGCATAGCCCAAAAAATTAGTGATAGGGGCTCTCCATGGAGCTGTAGTTATTGGTGATCTATGCTCAACGGATTCAATCAAAAGGTTGTCCACAGCACCGGAAGGGAAATTATTTTCGCGGGTTGGGTTTCCGGCGTTAATTCCTGCTCCTCTTAACCTATAGCCAGTCATATTCCCCTTATCATCCAATGCCGCTTCAAAACGATAACGGACAGCAGGGCGATAATTGCCTCCCATCATATCGTCCTCACGGGTCCAGATTACCTTTACAGGAGCTTTAATTAAACTGGATAATTCTGCCGCTTCCAGCGCGTAATCAGTCATTAATCGTCTTCCGAAACCTCCGCCCAGGCGGGTAATTTCGACAGTGATTTTATCTTCCGGTATGCCTAGTAGTTTTGACACTCCTGATCGTGCGCTTCCGGGAGTTTGAGTTGGGCCCACCAATTCCACCCCATCTGGCCTTACATGAGCAAAAAAGTTCATTGGCTCCATTGGATTATGAGGCAGAAAAGGACATTGATAATCGCTTTTTACAATTTTGGCTGCGTTTTTAAAAGCAGTCTCCACATCACCTTCCTTCCTCCTCACCTGCGCATTCGAGCCGTTTAAAAGGTCGAGAAATATTTTATCATGATCTGCAGTGCTTTCAATATTACCGGCTTTTTCGTACTCAATCTTTAAAAGCTTTTTGGCTTTAAGTATTTGCCAGGTCGATTTGCCTACTACAGCTACATTATTTTTAAAACTTACAACGTCGATAATCCCCGGCATCGCTTTCGCGGCCTTATCATCTACAAATTTGAGCTTCATCCCAAACGCTTCAGGGCGCTGAATCATTGCTATCAGCATGCCTTCGCGATGAAAATCCATACCATACAAGGGCTTACCAGTAGCGATATTTTTATTGGCAACATTTCTTACCGCTGTACCAATCAATTTAAAATCTTTGCGGTCTTTTAATTTTACTTCCGCCGGAACAGCAAGCTTGGAGGCATCCTCCGCAAGGGCGCCGAAACTGAGTTTATTACCCGATTTAGCATGAACGACCATTCCATTACTGGCAGAGCATTCATCAACAGGCACATTCCAGCGTTTTGCGCCGGCTTCAACCAGCATATGTTTTGCCGTTGCGCCTGCCCTTCTGAGGCGTTTCCATGAATGGGGAACAGCCCCGCTTCCCCCGGTAACCTGTCGCTCAAATTTCTTTGCATCAAATGCAGCCTGAACAACACTCACTTTTGTCCAGTCGGCTTCCAGTTCTTCCGCTACCACCATTGGAAAGGAAGTCATGATATTTTGCCCCAGCTCGGGGTTGGGAGAAAAGATGGTAATTATATTATCACTCGAAATAGAAAGGTAGCTGTTGAATTCGGCGTTTCCTGCAGCCAATGCGGCTTTAGAAACCACAGTAGGGATCTCTGCATTTACACTGAACCAATCAAAGCCAAGCATTAATCCGCCTCCCGCGGTTGCTGCCATTTTCAAGAAGTCTCGTCGGCTGGTTGAACTTGCCATGGTTTATAGTTTAGTGCTGGCTAATTTTACTGCTTCTTTAATTCTATGATAGGCACCGCATCGACAAATATTGCCGTGCATTGCCGTATCAATCTGTTCTGATGTTGGCTTTGAATTGTTTTTCAAGAATGCTGCGGCAGTCATGATTTGTCCGGCCTGACAGTATCCACACTGAGGAACATCAATTTCATCCCATGCCTGTTGTACCGGATGATCACCGTTGACAGATAAACCTTCGATCGTTATTACCTTTTGCGTACCTACGGCAACCACGGGAAGTGTGCAGGAGCGCATTGCTTGTCCGTTTACATGAACCGTACATGCGCCGCATGCGCCTATTCCGCAGCCGTATTTAGTTCCAACTAAACCTAGGTTATCCCGCAAAACCCAAAGCAAGGGAGTATCCGGTTCAACATCTGCCTGGTAAGATCGACCGTTGATTTGAAGTTTATATATGGCCATTGGTAAATTCTGTTAGGATAGCTAAATTAAAGAAATTCGTTCTTTTATAGTTAAGGTAACGAATTCGTTAAACAAATACTGATGGAAGAAAATACCCTGTCGAATACTTCGGCAAAATAAATACGGACAACTAATTGATTAACCGTTGTTTCTTGAAATTCTGATACTTTTCCTGATACTGCAACCTTAGAGTTCTGCCCGAATTGAAATCAGGGAGTTTGCCGGTTATTTTCAAAATCAAGGGTAAATACAAAGGTTTGGATGCCGGTGGCAGATCAAGAATGTCAGCAACTTCATCACCCAACAAATAGCGCATCAATTGCAGCGCATCTTTAGATGAGATGTTGTCTGGGGTAACACTATTTACGTAAACGGCTAAAGCTTTGGTAAGTTCCCGCCCCTGTTCTGAAGGTTTAAAATGTCTTTGCCTGATGGCCAGTTCTAAAGCATTTGCACCTTTGCCGTCAGGCGGGATTAAATCTTCGTCGAGGCCCAAAAGAAATCCTATTACATTCCAGAGGTGCAGAAAAGATTGCTGATCGGTATACGAAACGCTCATTCCTAGTTTGCGCAAACCGCGAATAACCAGTAATGAAAACGAAAGATTCGTACCCGCCATATCCTCCTGGTTAACAGGCACACCGGAATCACTATTCCATTTGCCGCTTTTGAGAGTATAATGACGAGCAACCGCATGGGTTAAGCGGATCTTTAAAATACTCGCAAACCCCTTTCCACCCTTTCTAAAAGCATAGGGATCCATCACATCCCAAATAAAAGCAGCAGTATCCGAAAGGCGCTTACCGGCATCATTGGTTAAACGTTGCGACAAGTAAAGCACCATCGCTCCATCCGCGGCAGCGTAGCAATAAGGCAGGGAAAGCAAGCCTAATAACTGCATCACCTGTTCGGCATGTTTTATAAAAAAGGCCGAGCCTTTCTCCATTAACTTTCCATCTGCCCAATATGGCAAATTACTGGCGCTGCTTATGAAAGCTTCATTCTGGTACAATTCCGGTATGTGGTCCAAATCACTATTGCAATTTAGTTGTGCCAGCCAAGTATACAGAGCTAGCTTCGAATCCGAATCCACAAAATGCTTTCCGATAAACTCGTCAGCCGCTTGATCTCCTTTTAATCGCTTGGATGAAAGAAAATCGTTAGAATACCGAACATTATGCATGGCAATTATTTCAAATCACCCTTAAAGCGATACGTATCTGTTTTAACCGTGGCATTTAAATCATGAAGAATATTATATAGGCCAAAATTCGTCCGGTTGATATAGATAAAATGTTTCACTCCGCGAGCCTGCTTAAACTCGGGCATTTTAGAAATCATTTCTCCATAGCGGTAAAGGTTTTCGAAGAACTCTTTTTCACTGAAATCAAATGTATCTGAGGCATAAGGCTTGGCAAACAGACTTATCATTTGCTTATACATCTCGAAATAAAATTCAACTTGTTCCGGCTTGTCTTTGGGCTGGATCATCTCGAGTTCCCTGAAAGCCTGTAGTGTTTTCTCCGCATCTTCAAAAAAGCCATTTTGAGTGAGCGAAAAGAAAGGATAATAAAAATCGTCGGGCAGTACTTTAATGCATCCGAAATCGATTATTCCCAGCTTACCTTCCGGAGTGATTAAAAAATTCCCTGGGTGAGGATCTGCGTGTACCGCCCTCAACTCGTGCTGCTGAAAATTATAGAAGTCCCATAAAGCTTGTCCGATACGGTTTCGTTCCTCCTGAGATGGATTTGTTTGCAAATATTCTTTCAGATGCATGCCCTCCAGCCAGTCCATACTAATGGTTCGCTTGCTTGAAAGTTCGGGATAATACCTCGGGAAAACGATGTTATTCAACCCGGAACAAGCTTCCGAAAACTCGATGGAACGTTTCACTTCCAATTCATAATCAGTTTCTTCGAGTAATCGCTCTTCCACTTCTTTCATATAAATATCCAGCTCCTTTTCGCTCATTCCCAATAAGCGAAAAGCAAAAGGTTTAACGAGCTTCAGATCGGATGAAATAGAATCCCCTACTCCCGGATATTGGATTTTAACAGCCAGTTTCTTACCATTTAACTCGGCCTGATGCACTTGTCCGATCGAAGCTGCATTACTGGAGCTTAAATTGAATTTATCAAAAACCTTATCGGGAGTTTTGCCATAGAATTTCCGGAAAGTTTGCACAATGAGCGGACCTGATAAGGGCGGCGCATTGTACTGCGACTGCGAAAATTGATTTATATAAGCCTTTGGCAGGATATTTTTATCCATGCTGAGCATTTGAGCAACCTTCAATGCGCTGCCTTTTAGTTTGCTTAATGACTGATAAATATCCGCGGCATTATCCTCATTCAATTCGTCTTTACTCAGATTCGAATTAAATAGCTTCTTTGAATAATGCTTAACATAATTGCCGCCTATTTTAAAACCTGTTTTTACAAATTGAGTTGAACGCTCAACCTTACCGGTTGGCATGCTGCTTTGTTCTTGTGCTTGTTTTTCGGTCATATTAAAAAGGCATTTTTATCCCGGCATTTTTTGCCAGAAACTTGCCGTATTCAAAAAGTTCGTCGATTGGCGATCGCTCAAACATATTATATGTAACATTCACGCCTTTTTCTATCGCCTCATCTGTTTTTTCAAATCCTGCAGAGGTATCTTTCAACCAGAAACTGAGAACAAAGGCAAACTGTAACCACAATGCATCTTTATACTTATTTGCAAAGAAGGGTCTGTCGATTAATTCTCCCGATTCAATCCCTTCCTGAATTATTTCTGAAGCAAACACCTCGAATTCAGATTTCAGACCTTCCAAAACCCGCTTTGTTCCGAGGGTCTTCTCCGAGTTTTTAAGACTAAAAGAAGCAAAGCTGCGTCTACTTTTAAGTAACTCTACGAAGCTGTAAAACAGGCTCAGCGCTTTTTCCCGAGAAGTATATTGAGCCCAAACATCCTGCGCTTTAACCTCTGTAATGGTTGACGACATTAAGTCTGACCATATTTTTTGCTCTATACTCTCGAACGAACCGAAATGATTATAGAATTCTTCTTCGGCCAAGCCATTGTCTTTAGCGAAGATGTATACCGATTTTGGCTGTTCGCCGTGTGTTAGAACATATTGTATATAAGCGTCCTGGAGCTTCTCTTTAGTTTCCATAATATCTTTGAACGTTAGAAGGATTTTGAAATTGCATGCTGTGTATCAAGGCTATTCACTTACGAAAAAATCTGATTTCCGGATTTTTCACTTCGCTGATTGCCTTTTTTAAAGATCGTTATTCGCCTATTCATACTCGAATTTAAGATCAGGAAATCAGCAAATATGAGATAAGTGTGAAGATCTGTTTTCTCTTCGCTAATGCAGGGTAATTTCACGGTTAATTAATTCTATTTATTAAGTTTGAACCAATGGCTGAGATCAATACAATTAGCATTTTAGGTTGCGGGTGGTACGGCTTTTCCCTGGCTCAAAGCCTGGTTAGAGCGGGATACAGAGTAAAAGGATCTTCAACATCTGCCGATAAATTTCAAAAGTTCTATGAAGCCGGAATTGAGCCCTTCGAAGTGAAGGTTGAAGCGCATTCAATTAAGTACCAGCCCGATTTCTTAAGCTGCGATTTGCTGATCATCAGCATTCCGCCTAAAAGGAGTTCGGGAGAAGCTGGTCTTTACCCCGACAAAATCCGGCAAATAAAAACAGCAGTTCAAAAAGCCGGCATTGAGCGGGTATTGTTTATTAGCTCAACAGCTGTTTACGGAGATCATAATCAGGAAGTTGATGAAGATACGCCGCCACGACCGGAAAGCGAATCGGGAAAAGCGATGGAAGAAGCAGAGAACATTTTAAAGGATCAAAACGATTTTAAGCTCACTATTTTAAGGTTTGGTGGCTTGATTGGCCCGAACAGAGATCCCGCAAGGTTTTTTGCAGGCAAAAAGAACATTCCTAATGGCAAAGCTCCCGTTAACTTAATACACCTTGATGATTGTATCGGTGTGAGCAGAGCTATTATTGAGCAAAATGCTTTCGGTTATACATTTAATGCCTGTGCAGAAACCCATCCGCCAAGAATGCATTTTTATACCGAAGCAGCCTTAAAAAGCGGAATGCAGCTTCCCGAATTCATCGACGAACTGAAAGAATGGAAGATTGTAAACAGCAAATACCTAAATAAGATACTCGGCTATAAAATAATCGGATTATAATTGGCAGAACCAGTATCCTAGTTTAAATCCCTGTTGTATTTTCCTTTATATTGAAGCGGTGATAAGCCCGTAAACTTTTTAAAAGTACTCCGGAAGGCCTTGTTATCGGTATATCCAACTTTGTACATTACTTCGTTTACGTTTTCACGTGATGATTCCAAACTCATTTTAGCAGCTTCAACCTTTACCCGCTGAATATATTCTACAACCGTGTTGGATGTAGCCTTTTTAAATCTGCGTTCCAGATTTCTTCTTCCCAAAGCAAACATCGATGCCAGCTGATCTACCGATATTTTTTCGTGGAAGTTCTGTTCAATAAATTCCTGGGCTTTCTTCACCTGTTCATCCTCATGTCCTTTTTGCCCCTGGAAAATGGTAAACGATAATTGATTATCGCGCTCTACTTCAATGGCGAATACTTTAGCAGCCAAAATCGACATATCTCGTCCGGCATATTTTTCTATCAGATAAAGAATAAGATTAAGATATGAAAAAGCTCCTCCGCTGGAGTAAATACCATTTTCATCAGTAATAACTTTTTCGGTTACCAGCCTTACATCAGGAAACATCGTTCTGAATGCACCTTCTGCCATCCAATGGGTGGCACATTTTCGGCCAGAAAGCAATCCCGTTGATGCCAGCAAAAATGCTCCCAGACACAAACTTGCTACCTCGGCCCCAGCTTTATGCTGCTCTACAATCCATGGAATAAACGCGCTATTATTTTCTAAAGAAGTTGGAATATCGCCGTCCAGAGCAGGGATAATGATCAGATCGGTTTTTTTTACATCGTCTATAAGCAAGCTTGAGTGCACAGTAAATGAGCCTCCGCATAAAGGCGTTTCTTTTGTGAGTCCTACTAGCTGCACATTAAATAAAGGAGCTGCACCTCTAGCTTTCAGAAATTCATTTACTTGTGAAAATAGTTGGCGGGTCCCCTCAAGACTTCCCAAAATAGCGCCTTTCGGAATAAGGATAGAAATGTGTTTCATAGTATAAAGGTAATAGAACGACTAAATCAAACAAATTTAGCTTAGGGGAAATTTACAATTTAGCTGCTAACATTGTCAGGGGCCGATAAAGATTTATAAACTATTGCTGATTATAGCGCATAAACAATTTGGCACATGCCATTGCGTCGGACAAGGCATCATGATGCTGTAAGGGTATACCGTAAGTACTGCAAAGCAGGTTTAGTTTTTTTCCGTACAACTTATAGGTACAATGAGAATTAAAACCCGGGACACTTAATCTGTAATAGGCAAGTGTTTGCTTTAAACAGCTTACATCAAAAGAACTATTATGAGCTACGAGGTTTTGATTGCATATGAACGGTTCTAGGTAAGGCCATACCTGGTTAAAAGTGGGAGAATTTCGGGTCATAGCCGGTGTAATTCCATGAACCTGTGTATTGTAAAAAGAATAGAAATTATCAGGCGGTTTAACCAACTGAACCATTGTTCTGGTAATTACTCCTTGCTCAACCCTTACTAAACCAATCTGGCAAATGCTGTTGCGCTTTCCCTGGGCCGTTTCGAAATCTATTGCAGTAAAGGTATTGAGTGTGTTCATTCGTTAAACCTGGCTAAAAAAGATAGGCCAAGATAAATCAAATTTATTTTAAAGACATCCACTACCTCATCCTATAAAAGGAAGATTAGAATATAATTATTCCTGTAAATTCTCTTTACTGTAAATGCTGTTGTTTGCGTCTTCGATTGTTATAAATGTGTACGAGTCTAGAATCTCTTCAAAGATATCGTCATCATCCCACACGGGAATAATATTTTTCTGATGATTAATAGTCAGGAAAGCATTGATAGCAGCTATTCTTTCGGGCTCTACCGATGGGATCCCCGTTTTTGATTTGCCAAGCTGTACGGCTGTTGTCGTATCGTGTGATATTAAGAATAGTTGTTTCATATATGTTCAAACCAATACTTAAACTTAAATTTTTATTTGTTGTTTGGATTGGATTAAATAAACATTTCCGTAACTATTTTGCAAAAGCCTTGTTAATTAGCTATACAAATCTGTGAAAATATGATGTTAGAAACATTAACTACCAAGGTAAATGAATCCTTAAAAGGCACATTTCTTGAACCCAAAGACATCGGGAATGTAAACACGACCGAACGATTATTATCTATAGCTGCAGGAACATTTGTATTTTATAAAGGCATAAAGCAATTATTCAGCCACCCCTTTATAGGCTTACAAGAAGCAGCAGTTGGTGGTGTGTTGTTATACCGCGGAGCAACCGGGTTCTGTCCCGTTTATGATAAAATAGGAAAAGACACAACCGACTTACAACCCATTCGAATTACAGAACGCTTTATTGTAGACAGACCTCGTGAAGAAGTATACAGCTTCTGGAGAAATCTGGAAAATCTGCCAAGGTTTATGAAGCATCTGAGTTCTGTAATAGAGATGGACGCTACAAATTCTAAATGGACCGCGAATATTCCGAACGATATCTTAAAAATAAGCTGGAAGGCAGAAATTACCCGGGAGGAACAGAACAGCTATATCGGCTGGCAGTCTGTTGAAGGATCGATGATTGATAACGCCGGAAAGGTTGAATTTTCTGATGCTATGAATGGCTTAGGCACCGAGTTAAATGTAGAAATCAATTACTTCCCTCCTGCCGGAAACATTGGAAGAGGTGTAGCTAAACTATTAAATGGTGTTTTTGAAAAGATGGTACGAGAGGATATCACAAATTTCAAACACTATGTAGAGGGACAGGATTATCAATCCTATATTTCTTCATCCGAAGTTAAATCTTAGGTTAACAGATCTTTTTTTTAATTGCCTTGAACAGGATTCTGAAATTCAGAATCCTGTTTTTGTTTCCTCAAAGATGTTTCTATTGTTTACCACAAAAAGCACGCAGCATCCAGGTGTTCTTTTCCTTAAACTGCATAAAACTGTTAATCATATCATTGGTGCCATCATCATTCCCTTCAGATGTGCTTTCCATAATCTCCCGTTCAATTTCAATCAGGGTAGAAAAATCTTCAAGCACTGCATTCACAAGAGCAATGTCATCCTTACCAACTGTGTCAATTTCTTTTATGCGCGATATTTTGAGGTATTCCTGGTAGGTGCTTACCGGAGATTTACCTAAAGTCAATATCCGTTCTGCAAGTTCATCGATGGAACCTACAGCATTGGTATACAATTCTTCAAATTTGGCATGCAGACTAAAAAAACTCCTCCCTTTAACGTTCCAATGGCAGCCTCTTAATTTTTGGTAATGAATATGATAATTGGCCAGCAATTCATTCAACTGATCAACTATAGATTTCACTTTTACTTCTTCTAAACCTATTTCTTCTGCTTTCATGATTAATTTTTCTTACAGAACCAGAGAGAAGTTTTTATGTTTCAATTTTCCTTTTTCCTTACAAAAACGTTATAATTTTCCTGCTTTTCGATAGTCACTTCTTTTCCTTTTTCTATGAAGCCATCCAGGGCAACGGCATCGTAAAAAGTTCCGTCGATTTCAATTTTGCCTGAGGGGCGCATATCGGTACTGGCCACCCCTGTTTTTTTCAACAGGTCAAGCTTTTGTCTTCCACTTACATATCCCATTCCCGAACGCTGCTCATCCTGTAAAACCAAACGCTGAAAAGCAGCCGATTTCAACAATGAACGGCCAAATATCACCGATAACACAATAGAAAGGATCATTGAGCCCAATACCAGAACAAAAGCGCTGCTTAACCTTTCAGATCCTGTAATGGTAAAATCAAAAAGGTCGTTCATCACTAAACTTAAGGCCAAGCCGGCGATGACAAATAATATTCCAAGTATTCCGGCCACTCCAAAACCGGGGATTACGAATACTTCCAGGGCTAAAAGCACCAGTCCTATAATAAATAAAGCGATTTCCCAGTTTGCTGCTAACCCTTCGACATACAAGGGAGCAAAATAGAGCAGCCCTGCAACTATCGAAACAAGCAAAGCAAAGCCAATTCCCGGACTTTGCATTTCGAAATAAATACCACCAATAATAAGTAAGATGAGCAGACCGCTTATAGCCGGGCTCATTAGAAATCCTATTATCCTATCGGCAGCGCTTACTACATGGTTTTGCAGCTCATAATTAGTGATGTTTTCGGCTTTAAGCACTTCCTCAATACTTGTGACCTCCGCTTTGCAAAAACCTACTTTTATTGCCTCTTTGCTTGTCAGGGTAAGCACCTTCCCCTTTTCTATAACGTTGGGAATAACAACGTCGGGGTCTACAAAGGCTTCCGCGATTTTCGGGTTGCGCCCTTTTGCTTCGGCAGTAGAACGCATTAAACCCCGCATATACGATTGATACTTCTCCGGCATAATTTCTCCCTGAGGGTTAACTACACTGGCGGCACCGATGCTTGCGCCTCTCTTCATATAAATTTCATCGCAAGCTATCGCGATAAGAGCCCCGGCCGACGCCGCATTGTTATCAATATATACAATGGTTTTTATAGGCGAGTTGAGCAGCTTAGTGCGAATAGAATCGGCATAATCTACCATACCACCATAAGTATTCATCCGTATCAGCATTACACTTGCTTTCGACTTTTTTGCACCTTCAAAAGCTTTTTGAGTTAAACGCCAGGCGGCAGGTCCGATTTCCTGCTTCATCTCAAAAGAATATACCCTGGTTTTTTCCTGAGCAAATGCAAGTGATTGAAAAAGAACTGCTAAGAGGCACAGTGCTATAAACCTTAAATGAGTTAAATATGGATTCATAAAATAGGTTAATTTTGGAAGATGTCTTCAATGGATAAATATACACTAAAACCATCGCTGAGCGAAACATTCAAATCGATTATCTGGAAAATTGAAACGGATGATTCAGAGTCTGTTGTTGCCATTGAGACAAGAAATTCTTCAGATAGGATCAGTCATTATTCCGCATATAATTATGCAAGCGGCGAATGCTTATTTAAAGAGGTAATGGTAGAAGACAGCTGGCACTGGGGCCTCGACCGGGTACACCAGGGAACTGTGTTTCTGCATAGCTATGTTCATGAAAGCCATCCTGAACACAAAGGTATCATCGCCTTAAACAAACGAGGCAAAATCGCCTGGCAACAATTCAATAAAACATTATACGATGTTTCGGATGAAGGACTGGTGGTTTACAATCCTAAAATACAACCGAAGACCTTTGAGCTGATTGCTCCCGCTGATGGTTCTGAAGTAGCCGGAAACACCAAAAATTTCAGACCTGTACAGAGAAATATTATCGTTCCTGATATTTTAAGTGATCCGAGCGTTGTGAATCATTTGTTGCCGGACAACTTCGTGGCTCCGGTTTTTTATAAACAGTTTAACGATAAGATCATTCTGGTTTATCATGTAAAAAAAGACCTTTTATTCAGTCAGCAACTCGCTGTTTATCAGGACGGAAATTTGATTTTAAAGGATATTTTAGCCTCTGACATACAAAAACTTAATCCCGAGGCGTTCTTCATTGAGCGCAATCATCTGTTTTGCATACGGAATAACAAACAACAGTTTGTATCGTATTTAGTATAATTGCACGCTTAATTAACAAAAGGGACACACAACAAATGCGATTTTTCTTTGCAATTTTTTGCTTTATAACTTTATACTCTTCAAATGCACATGCTGCTGCCATCAGAGACTCTATCGATGTCGAGAACCAGAATGGCAAGCAGATTATTATTCATAAAGTATCCAGACGAGAGACTTATTACTCAATCGGTAGATTATACAATGTTTCACCATTGGCAATTATTCAGATCAATAATAACGTTTCTCTTAAGCCCGGTATAAAAATAAAAGTACCAACCGAAAGGCCCTATGTCGAGTCCGCAACCGCGCCAAAAACAAAAAACGCAACGGCCGAAAGCAACACTATCATTGACTATAAAGTTGGCCCCCGGGAATATTTATACGCCATTGCCCGACGGTTTAACACTACAGCAGAAGACATTAAACTGTTAAATAATTTAAAAAGCGATCATTTATCTATTGGTCAAATCTTAAAGGTTCGTCAGGGAGGCACAACCCCGGTACCACCACCCGCTCCACCTGCGGAACCAGAACCAGAAAGGGTAAAAATTCCGGCAGGGCGCTTAGGGTTGACAGAGCGCTCGGAAAAAGGCGTTGCTGTTTGGATCGCTGATGATAACCTTGACGGGACAAAAATGCTGGCTCTGCATCGCACTGCCCCTGTTGGCACTGTGGTAAAAATAACCAACCCCATGACAGATCGAGTAACCTTTGCGAAGGTGGTGGGCAAGTTTACAGAAAATGAGTCTACCAAAGATGTGATCATCGTTCTGACGAAAGCTACTGCTGATTTGTTAGGTGCTTTAGACAAACGGTTTCAGGTAACTATCGATTACGGCATGCCGAATGAATAAACCTTTTGTGATCGGAATCGCAGGTGGAAGCGGTTCCGGAAAAACGTTTTTTCTCAATTGCTTTTTAACACACGTTGATAAAAGCCACATTTGCCTGGTTTCTCAGGATGATTATTATAAGCCAAAATCAGAACAACCTGTTGATGAAAATGGCTGCATTAATTTCGACCTGCCACAGTGTATTGACGACAAAATGCTGCTGGAAAATTTAAAGGCGTTGATTGCCGGCAAAACCATTCAAAAGAAAGAATACACCTTTAATGTGAATGAGGATAAAGCCCGAACTTTAACTATTTGCACCGCTCCGATTATTCTTGTGGAAGGCTTATTTATTTTTCATTTTAAAGAAATAGCGGATCTGTTCGATATGCGCATTTTTATAGATGCGGACGAAGAAATCACTTTAAACCGAAGACTAAAAAGAGACATTGCTGAACGCGGATACACTCATGATATGATACAGTATCAGTGGGAAAATCATGTTTTGCCGGCTTATAAGGCATATCTTTTACCTTATAAACATACGGCAGATAAGCTGATAAAAAACAATACTCATGCTGCTGAGGATATTTTTAAAATCGCGAAAGACCTGACTGAAGAATTGATACAAAAGGTTTTAAGTGGCGATAAGCAAAAAATAACCTGATATAAAAAACGAACCGCCGATTTGTTTTTCCACAAATAAATTAATTTCAACATTCTATAAAGGAGAACAGATTTTTCTTACCTTTGAATCCCGTACAAATAGATTGTTTTTTCTTCCTTCCGGGAAGGCAAATTCATAAAAATTCCATCATTCATGACTAAGTATATTTTTGTTACGGGCGGCGTTACCTCGTCGTTAGGAAAAGGGATTATTTCCGCATCATTAGCAAAACTTCTGCAAGCCCGTGGCTACCGGGTTACCATTCAAAAATTCGATCCTTATATCAATATTGATCCGGGAACTTTAAATCCTTATGAGCATGGCGAATGCTTTGTAACAGAAGATGGTGCAGAAACCGATCTGGACCTTGGTCATTACGAGCGTTTTTTAAATGCTCCTACCTCACAATCAAATAATATAACAACCGGTCGTATTTACCAGAATGTTATAAATAAAGAACGTGAAGGCGCTTACCTCGGAAAAACAGTGCAAGTTGTTCCGCATATAACCGATGAGATAAAACGCAACATCCGCATACTTGGGGAAGATGGTGAACATGATATCGTGATAACCGAACTTGGTGGAACGGTTGGTGACATTGAGTCGCTTCCATACATCGAGGCTGTTCGTCAGTTCAGATGGGAAATTGGCTACAATAATTCGCTGGTAATTCACCTGACACTAATTCCTTACCTTGCCGCTGCCGGAGAATTAAAGACTAAGCCGACACAACACTCTGTTAAAACCCTTTTAGAATACGGTATTCAGCCAGATATTTTGGTTTGCCGTACAGAACACCATTTATCACAAGATATCCGCAGAAAAATTGCTCTTTTCTGTAACGTTAACATCAATGCAGTAGTCGAATCAATTGATGCGTCTACTATTTATGACGTGCCTTTATTGATGTTAAAAGAGCAATTGGATAAAACAGTGCTTACTAAACTAAAACTTCCTCATAAGCTTGAACCAGACTTAGAAAACTGGAAAGACTTTTTAGGTCGTTTAAAAAATCCGACTTCCGAAGTACACATTGGTTTAGTTGGTAAATATGTTGAACTTCAGGATGCTTACAAATCAATTCTTGAATCATTCATTCACGCAGGTGCAAGAAACGAATGCAAAGTGAGAGTGCATTCTATCCATTCGGAAAGCATAACACCGGAAAATGTTGCGGAAAAACTTCAGGGTTTAAATGGGCTATTGGTTGCACCGGGATTTGGGAACCGCGGAATCGACGGAAAGATCACTGCAATACAATACGTTCGTGAAAATAATATCCCCTTCTTCGGAATTTGCCTTGGAATGCAATGTGCCGTAATTGAGTATGGTAGAAATGTGCTTGGGTATAAAGATGCTCATAGTATGGAAATGGATGAGAACACTCCGCATCCAGTTATTTCTATGATGGAAGAACAGAAAAAGATTGTAAATAAGGGTGGAACAATGCGTTTAGGTGCCTATCCCTGCGAAATCAAAAAGGGCACTAAAGCAGCAATGATTTACGGAAAGCCAGCTATTACAGAAAGACATCGTCATCGTTATGAATTTAACAATGATTATTTAAGCGAATACGAAAAAGCAGGGATGATTGCCTCAGGAATTAACCCGGAAAATAACCTTGTAGAGATAATTGAACTGAAAAATCATCCTTTCTTTGTTGCAGGTCAATTTCACCCGGAATTAAAATCAACTGTGGCAAATCCCCACCCACTTTTTGTTAACTTTGTCGCCGCTTCAATGGCTCAGGCGAGAAAAAAATAATTTTAGAAAGAGCACACACTTATAATGGATAGAAATACTTTTACCGGACTTTTTTTAATCTTGGTTATTCTTGTTGGATCGATGTATTTTATACAGCCGTCTGATGAAGAAGTAAAAAGAGAGAAATATGTTCAGGATTCTATAGCACAATCAACAGCAGCAAAAGAAACCGCTGTTAAAACAGAAACACCAACCGCCGCTGCACCTGTAGCGCCGGTGATTGATTCAAATGTTTTAAAAGGTCCGTTCGGGGCTGCACATAGCGGCACAGAGCAGACAATTGTATTGGAGAATGATCACTTAAAAGTTTTCATTGGTTCAAAAGGCGGGCGAATTGAATCGGTTGTACTCAAGGGACATAAAACGTACGACAATAAGCCCCTGATTATGTTTACTGCCGACCAAAGCAACTTTGGCTTAAGCTTTAACGCGAATGGTAAACACATAAATACCAGCGACCTATATTTTACATCCTCGGCGCAAAACCTGAAAGTTTCCAAAACTGACTCCGGTTCTGTCACGATGCGTTTGGCTTATTCGGCTACTCAGTTTATTGATTATGTTTATTCTTTAAAAGGCAATAGCTATAAAGTAGGATTAACTATTGTTACTTCAGGACTTCAAGGCGTGGTAGCACAACCAATTAATCTAAACTGGTCTGCCACGCTCAACCAAAAAGAGAAAGATCTGAAAAGCGAACGTGAACGATATTCGGGAGCTTATTTTGGCAATGGGGAAGATGCGCCCGAACATATCGGATCAAGTAAAAACGAAGAAAAAAAACTGGATGAAAACGAAAAGATCAGTTGGATTTCGTTTAAACAACACTTTTTCTCGAACGTCTTGATCGCGAAAAATGGCTTTGATAAGGGCAGCCTAGCTGTTAAACTATCAAATGAGCCAGGAGTACTTAAATCATTCACCGCAGTGATGCAATTGCCCGGAAGCAATCAGGCAAATGCTACCTACCCTTTAGAATTCTTTTTCGGACCCAATAAGTTCAGCATTTTAAAAGATCAGGGTTATAATCTGCAAGGTCAAATCGACCTTGGCTGGGGACCTTTGAAATGGGTTAACCGCGTCGCTGTACTTCCGGTATTTAACTTTTTGGAAAAATTTGGCTGGAGTTACGGTTTAATCATTTTAACCCTTACTATACTACTGAAACTGGTTTTATCCCCATTAACGTACAAGTCATATCTTTCAATGGCTAAAATGCGTGTGCTAAAGCCAGAAATGGAAGAGATTAAAGCCAAAGTTGGTGACGATAACCCAACCCTTCTTCAACAGGAATACATGAAGCTTTATAAAAAAGCTGGTGTGAATCCTTTGGGGGGCTGTATACCAATGGTCTTACAAATGCCAATCATTATGGCATTCTTTTTCTTCTTTCCAAACTTGTTTGAATTAAGACATGAAAGTTTCTTGTGGATGAGCGATTTATCTACATACGACTCTATTATTAGTTTTCCTAAAATTCCGCTCATTGGAATTAATCACATTAGCTTAATGTGTTTGTTGATGACGATTTCGACATTGATATACACCTATTATAACAATCAGATTTCGGGTGCAACGGGACAAATGAAATACATAGGATACATCTCTCCTATTATATTTTTCGGGGTTCTTAACAGCTATCCCGCAGGTTTAAATTATTATTACTTCCTGGCGAATATGCTAACATTTGCCCAGCAGTTCATCATTAAACAATTTGTTGATGATGAAAAAATCCATGCTCGGATTCAGGAAAATAAGAAAAAGCCAACCGCAGATAAAAAATCTAAGTTCCAGCAAAGAATGGAGGATTATATGCGGCAAAAGCAGGCACCGGCAAAAGACACGCCGGTAAAACCAGCGACAAAAACTCCTAAAAAGAAATAACCATTAAAAGGAACCGGCAAACAGCCGGTTTTTTTATGCTAACAAATTCAGTAGATTTTGCTTTAAAATTCGAATTACACATAAAAAATGTAAATTCAGCCCCCAGTAGCTGATTAAAACTTTTACAATGGCTTTAAATTATATTTGGATTGCCTTCTTTATAATCTCCTTTATAGTTGCACTAGGTAAACTGATCTTTTTAGGTGATACCACAATATTCTCCGCAGTTACGACAGGTATGTTTGACAGTGCTAAAACAGGAGCCGAAATATCCTTGGGACTGATCGGAATCATGACCTTTTGGTTAGGGATAATGAAGATTGGTGAAAGAGCCGGCATGATCAGTCTTTTTGCCCGCGGAGCAAGTCCCTTTTTTAGCAAACTTTTTCCCGAAATCCCTAAAGGTCATCCGGCAAACGGATCGGTGATTATGAATTTTTCGGCCAATATGCTCGGGCTAGACAATGCGGCCACCCCTCTCGGCTTGAAAGCCATGCAGGAATTGCAGGAGCTAAATCCAGAGAAAGAAACAGCCAGTAACGCACAGATTATGTTCCTGGTTTTAAACACAGCTGGCTTAACCTTAATTCCGACTTCGGTTATCGCATTGCGTATGGCAAATGGAGCTGCTAATCCAGCTGATATTTTTATTCCTTCGCTTATTGGAACCTTTATATCCTTCATTTCCGGGATGATTGCAGTTGCTTTATATCAAAGGATCAACCTTTTCAAATTGCCGGTACTGATTTTTATCGCCTGTTTTATCGGAATAATGCTTGCATTGTATTATTCATTACGGGGGCTTGCACCTGCGGAAATGGAGGCCACTACGGGTTTATTAGGAGGAATTGTAATTTTTTCGATTATCATCCTTTTCATTGTTTATGGGGCGATAAAAAAGCTCAATGTGTATGAAGCTTTTATAGATGGTGCAAAAGAAGGATTTCATACAGCCATTATGATCATTCCTTTCCTGATTGCTATTTTAGTAGCGATAAGTGCGTTCAGAACCACAGGGTGTATGGATTTTATTGTTAATGGCATTGCATCTGTAGTGGCAGCAGCCGGATTAGATACAGCCTTTGTTCCGGCCCTGCCGGTCGGCTTAATGAAAACATTAAGCGGAGGCGGGGCCAGAGGTTTGATGATCGATGTAATGAAAACTTACGGAGCAGATTCTTTCCAGGGGCGTTTAGCCTGTATAATACAGGGTTCAACAGAAACCACTTTTTATGTATTGGCAGTTTATTTTGGCTCTGTCGGTATAAAGCGATCCCGTTATGCTATTGCCTGCGGACTGATAGCAGACTTTGTCGGCCTGATTGCAGCCATTTTTATAGGTTATATGTTTTTTAAATAAATTATTATGTCTGTTAAAACACTCGCATTAATTGCGCATGATGGAATGAAAGCTGAAATGGTGGCTTTTGTTAAAGATAATATTGAAATACTTAAGGATTTTAATCTGGTTGCCACCGGAACTACGGGTTCGCATATTCAGCGTACCGGCTTAGATGTTGATTTAAAACTTAGCGGTCCCAAAGGCGGTGATGCTCAGATTGCCTCAATGGCTGCAGAAGGGCTGTTAGCTGGAATTATTTTCTTCCGCGATGCTCTGGGCAAACATCCACACGAACCTGATGTACAAATGCTTTTGCGTATTTGTGATGTTCACAACGTTCCTCTTGCCACAAATCCGGCTACCGCCAAATACCTGTTAAAGGGTATGAGTGAATAATAAATCACGCTGAACAATAAAATCAAGTGTATGTTTTTATATTTATTCTGATTGTTTATATAGACATTCTCATTTTTTTTTCCGATTTGAGTTTTGGATTATTGTTTTTAATAATTTCATCATAATCACGACAAAACAGGCGAATTAGATTAAAAAACAAACTATTAACCCTGCGTTGATCTGAACTTAAAATATCAGTATTACTTTGGCATTATTCATGAAATGAATTACTAAATACTGATTTATGTTATCTAACGAATTAAACCAGAACTCTTTTTCTGAAATTAATCTAAATCCGCACACGATAGAACGGCTTTATCATCAGCACAAATCCTTAAAATGTTATATAGACGATCTTCCTCCAGAAGCAATCTATACAAGATTAAGCTCGGATAAATTTTCTATCCATGAGACCATCGCTTATCTTACAAGATATCATCATATTTTTTTAACGCGGCTTGTAAAAATGATGGAAGAAGTTAATCCCTATTTTGAGGTCTACAAACCTGATGATGATACAGAATTTCATTTTACCTGCGCAAAGTCGACCGGTTCACTCTTGCATGAACTATATCGCCTGCGAAGTGATATTATAGCAAAAATCGAATCGCTGCCTACCGAGAATTTTTCGCGTGTAGGTACACACGCGGTTTTAGGAAGAATGAATATTAGCCAGTGGGTTGAATTTTTTCTTCTTCATGAATCCAATCAATTGTTCAGAATTTTTAAATTGTCGGGAAGTTTCTGGACTACTGAACTAGGACAACCCAATAATATCATCTATTTGCCCCGATTGTCGGACTATATTGATGAACTGGCAGTGTAACCCGCTGACATACACCTAAAAAGCAGCTGAAAAAAAATCAGCTGCTTTTTTATGCGCTTCAAATTAAATGAACCTTTACAAATTAAATCCGTAAAAGCTTCCTGAATACAGATACCTACTGTTTGGATTGCGGCGGATGATTAGATTTTTTTCCTTTTTTCTTATTGTATTTTTTGGGGCGAGCTTAACGGTTAAAAGTCAGACTGTTAATATTAATCCTGTTGACGCCGGTCCTTACGGAAAAGGATCGGGTATAGCTGTCTCGCTCAAAGTGAGCGATACAGACGGGCTCCTGCAAGTAAATAACATTTTCAAGTTATTTATTTCCGATGCTTCGGGTAATTTTTCGAACGAAAAAGAAATTGGAAGTTATGCAGGATTTTACACAACATTTATTAACGGAACTATTCCTGCCGATCTCGCTCCTGGAAAGTACAAAGTTCGCGTTAAAAACTCAAGCACATCCACTGTTAGTATCCCTTCAAACGAATTTACTGTTGTTGGCAGCGCCGGACTTGTCGCAGATATTGACGCCGGTGCAAGCCAGGTGATCACCAATACTCCCGAAACATTTGGGACCTGCCGGCCCGAAAGAAGTACGATCTTTAAGTTCAATAATAATTCTGGCTCCGGAGCTGTCACCACCGTCGTTTTCAAAAATGAATTGAATCAGGAAGTAAAGGAATTGAATTTTGACAGTTCGCCACTAAGCTTTACAGCGGAAATGGCACATTATACTGTATTCGTTAAATCCACGGCAAACGGAATAATCGGCACGAGGGCCTATTTCTTGATCAACAACGCCATTAAACCAGGATTTAACCCACCGGCAAACAATACGGTGTGCTTGCCTGCAATATTGGAATATGACATTGAAACGAATTCATCCAACGGAATTCAAAATAATTTCCCTGGCTATTCATATCAAATTAATTGGGGCGATGATGCTGTACAAAACATTACACCTTATAAAATAATTGCCGACGGCGGAAAAGTAAGACATACGTACATTCGTTCATCCTGCGGAAAGCAGATAAAAATAAATGATGTAAATTATTATAATGTATTTGGTATTATTTACCAGGTAAACAGTCCTTACTGCGGTTTAATAAGCGTACCACTATCAACGCAGGCCAAGGTTATTACCCAGCCGGAAAACAGGTTTGCTCTACCTGCAGCCGTGTGTCTTAATTCTGATTTCTCTTTAAATAACACTTCAATCGCGGGCGATAACCCTAGTTCAAATTCGCCGGAATGTAATAACAATGAAATTGTTTACTACTGGTATGTGGACGGAAAAGCAGTTACACCTCAAGGAGTTCCGATTTCATACAAACTGAATTATAAGTTTACGAACCCGGGGTTTCATACCATCCGTCTCGAATCGGAAAGTAGTTCAAACTGCCAGGCTGCACCTTTAGAAAAAACATGTTTTGTACAGGAAGCTCCTAAACCTGCCTTTACCCTAACCGAAACTCTTGCTTGTACCGGCACTGTTATTAAGGCAAGTGATGAGTCAGTGATTGACCTGTCGGAAAATGCTCAGAATACGCTTGCCTGGAAAATATCAGGTCCGTCCGAAGCTATTTACCTCAATGGCACAAACGCCACAAGTAAGAATCCGGAATTTAAATTTTCCGGTCCCGGAATTTACAAGGTTCAACTTACAATCAACTCTCCTTGTGGCCCTCTTAGTTCAGAACAGACCGTTGTCATCAACGATAAACCGACGATAGTCACCACTTGGCAAAGCAATTTTTGCGGCAAAGGTCAGCTATTTACTTTCAACAATACTGCAGGGACCCCTGTAAATACCAGCTTCAATGGAACTGCCAAAGCAGAAAGCCTCACTTTTAGCTGGGAAATAAGTGGCGGGGCCTTTTCTTTTAAAAATAATACCAATGCCGATTCCAAAGAACCTTCTATTTTGTTCGAAGATTATGGCACTTATACGATAAAAATCACCCATCAGAATAATTGCGGTAAAGAGACCACTGTAAAGACCTTGATCTTTAGCGAATCCCCTACCGTTTCAGCTGGACCCGATCAAACTATATGTGCAGGATCATCTGTAAGCCTCGAAGCATCAATTACCGGAGGCTCTGCTTCAAGCTTTCAATGGCTCGGTGGTAACGGAAGTTTTTCTCCATCCAGAAATACTTTGTCTGCTGTTTATACCCCAACCGCCGAAGAAATAGTATCCGGGAAAGTTGAATTCAAGTTATCCGTTGTTACCTTAAATTCAGCGCCCTGTAATATGGTTGAAGATAATGTGCTGATTAAAATCAACCCGGTTAATAAAATCATCAGTGCTCAAACCAAAACAATCTGTACCAATACCCCGGTAAAATATTTACCGGCTGCATTATTGGAAGGCAGCACTTTTACATGGACGGCGTCGGGTTCAGAAAATGCTAAAGGCTTTTCTTTACAGGGATCCGGAGAGATTACTGACGTAATTGAAAATACTGATCCGGTTAAAGAAGCAACAGTAAATTACACTGTTATCCCTACCAATAATGGCTGCCAGGGCGAACCATTTATAGTTACGGTTACAATAACTGCGACACCGAAAGTAACCGCAAAGGCTTTAAATTCAACTATCTGTTCAGGTAAGCAATCGACAATCGAATTGATTTCGAACCTAAAGGATATGCGTTATACCTGGACCAGCACCGTGCAGGGAAATATTACCGGTAATAGTATAAAATCTACCGCGACAGCATTAGATCAAATTACAGACACCCTTATTAACCTGGGTACCTCTGCTGGTTCTGTAACTTATACTATCAAACCAGAAAACACGACAGGTTGCACAGGTGATCCTATTAGCATTACGGTTAATGTTTCATCTTCACCGGGGCTTTCAACATTCTCGCCTAATAAAACAGTAGGATGTTCGCCACTTGCAATAACGTTTAGCAACACCACTGCCGGCAACCTGAATACCTATTATTGGGATTTTGGAGATGGTACGCAACTTACGACGACAGATAATACACCAGTAAATCATACTTATGTTTCGGCTGCGGCAAAAACCTTTACTGCGCGACTCATTACTGAAACAGATTGTGGTAAGTATACCAGTGAATACGTAATTAAAGTTTCGCCAAATACAGTTTTACCAGAACTGGTTGTAAATGGCGACGAATATGAAGGATGTGCTCCACATACGGTGAAATTTTTCAATAATTCAAAAGGAGCGGTTCTGTTTAAATATGACTTTGGTGATGGCACCATTATAGAAACAAATCGTGCGCCCGAAAATATTATTCACACGTTTACAAAAGGCGGAACTTACATCGTCAAACTCACCGCCTCAAACGGCTGTTCTGACACCACAACAACAGAAACAATTACGGTTTATCCGCAAGCAAACACAAACTTTGATGCTGATGTTAGAGAAGGTTGCTCTTCAATAACTGTAAAATTCAGAAACAAAAGTACCGGAGCTTTAACTTATCTGTGGGATTTTGGCGATGGCACAGTTTCCACGGAACTTAATCCCGTTCACACCTTTACCAGTGCGAAACCAGCCTATACCATCAGTTTAATTACTACGAGTTCATTCGGATGCGCAGATACTTTGCAATTGGAGGACTATATCAAAGTTACTTCAGCGCCCCAGGTAGCGTTTCAAGTTTTACCCGGAGAAACTATTCAATACCCTAATTATCGTTTCAGCTTTAAAGATAAAACCACCGGTGATGTTCAATCATGGACCTGGGATTTTGGTGATGGAACCAATTCCAACCTTCGCGATCCGGAACATACTTATGCAGACACGGGAATCTATAAAGTACAATTGAAAGCGCAGAATGCGACGGGTTGCATTGAAACGCTAACTAAAACGGTCAGGATAACCGGAACTCCTGGTAGCTTGTTCGTGCCAAATGCCTTCATGCCAAATAGTTTAAGTCAGGAGCTAAGAACTTTTAAAGCCAAAGGTTCTGGTTTGGAGAAATGGACCATGCGGGTTTTCAATAAATGGGGTGAAATGATTTGGCAAACTGACAAGCTGGACGAAAAGGGCGCCCCGATGGAAGACTGGGATGGAACGATGTTCGGTGTAGAGGCGCCACAGGGAATTTATTTCTGGGAAATATCTGCCAAATATAAAAACGGAACCGAATGGGTTGGTATGTCTTATAATGGATCAGAACCCAAAAGAACAGGCACTATAAATTTAATACGATAGATTATGATGAGACGGAGATTTAATTTGTATAGCATTCTTTCTTTGATATTCCTGTTTACGCAAACAACACAGGCGCAGGATCATATTTTTTCACAGTTTTTTAATGCCCCGGTATATCTCAATCCGGCATTAGCTGGTCAGTTTGAGGGCTCTTTCAGACTGAACATGATCTACAGGAATCAATGGTCTGCCAT
>CBFGOI010000072.1:0-23340 GCA_965650335.1 uncultured Pedobacter sp.
ATTACAACACCAACTGGCAAAATGAGGTGATGAACGATAGTTATAATCAGAATTATTATTTGAAAGTAACGGGTGGCGACGATATTGCAACATATGGTCTGTCCCTTGGATATCTCAACAACGAAGGCATTACGTCCAATACAAATCTTACACGTTATCAGACACGTTTTAATGCGGATTTAAATTTGACGGCTAAGTTCAAAGGGTTCGCCAATCTTTCCTTTACGTCTAATCAGCAGAATCTAAAAAGCCAGGGCATTGACAAAACAAACCCTCTGTACCTTTCTCTAATTAAAGCGCCGTTCCTGGCAAGACAAGATGTCGGCGATAACGGGGAAGAATCACCAAATCTTGCCCAGGCGGATATATTTAATGTGAGTAATCCGGTTTCGCTGATCGAAAACATGCAGGGGATCAATAACAATTACCGGTTTTTTGGCTCTTTAGGTTTTAACTATCAACTGAGCAAACCTGCTAGCATTAAAACAATTGTAGGCATCAATTTTGACAAGGTGCGTGAAAAAATGTTTATTCCTAACAAAGGGGTTGTTGCAGATACAAGTAGTAATGCTATTCTTTATAATCGTTCGGGAAGTAATGTAGAACGTTTGTTTTCTATATATAACGATACCCGTTTTTCCTACAATAATACATTTAACCGCATACATAGTCTTTCTGCCAATGTGGGTTTGCGATTTAACAAAAGTAAAAGTGAGGCCGACTATGGTTATGGCTACAACTCAGCAACGGACGAGTTTGTGAGTGTATCTAACGGGCAATCATTGTTGAGGCAAGTGGGCGGTAACAACGGAGACTGGACCTGGCTTAACACCTATGCCAATGCAGACTATGAACTGATGCATAAATATATGCTTTCGTTCAGTCTGGCAGTAGATGGTTCATCGCGCTTTGGTAAAAAAGCCGGAAACGCATTAACTATCGGCGGTAATCAATTTGCCGTGCTTCCGGCGGTCGCAGCTGGCTGGCTGGTATCGTCTGAACCGTTTATGACTGGCGCTAAATTTATTGAAAGCTTAAAACTTAGAGCGAGCTATGGTCTCACCGGCAATGACGATATCGGCAATCATTCTGCTCAGCAATATTATGTATCACAGAACTTCCTTGGCCTTCAAGGTTTAGTGAGAGGCAACATCGGGAATCCTTATCTTAAATGGGAAACAGTAAAGAAGGCTAATTTAGGCATAGATGGGTCTTTTTTAAATGAAAGACTGAGTCTAAGCATCGATGTGTTCTCAAATAAGACTGTGGATATGATCACCTATGAGCCGTCTTTAACAGCTTCGGGATTTGATTTTTATCTGAGCAATAATGGCGGAATGACGACCAGAGGTATGGAATTTGGGGCCAATGCCCGTCTGATTAATAAAGCAGTGAAGTGGGATATGGGCCTCAACCTTTCTACCTATAAAAATAAGATAACGAAAGTTCCTAATGACCAAATTATTACGCAGTACGCGGGCGCAGAAATTTTAACACGCGTGGGCAGCCCGGCGAATTTGTTCTATGGCTTCAAAACAAATGGCGTTTATTCTTCTGATGCAGAAGCCGGTACTGCAGGATTGAAATATCTGAATGCTAAGGGCGATTCCACCATCTCATTTCAGGGAGGTGATGTACGGTTTGTTGATGTCAACGGCGATCATGTGATCGATAATAATGACAGGCAGGTGATCGGCGATCCTAACCCTGATTTTACAGGCGGATTTAACAATACAGTATCCTTCGGTCGTTGGTCGTTTAACGCGCTATTTACTTTTAGTAAGGGCAATGATATCTATAATTATACCCGTTCTTATCTTGAATCGATGAGTGGATATTCAAATCAAACTTTGGGAGTAATGAAAAGATGGCGTGCCAACGGACAGGTTACCGATGTGCCGAGAGCTGTATGGGGCGATCCCGCAGGCAATTCACGTTTTTCGGATCGATGGATTGAAGACGGCTCCTACCTGCGGATGAGGACTCTTTCCGTGGCGTATAATCTTCCGTTTAAGAACAGCGCCCTTAAATATGCTAAAGTTTACCTGACAGGAAACAATGTATTTACTCTGACTAAATATCTGGGAGACGATCCGGAGTTTAGCGCTACAGAAAGTATTTTAGGACAAGGTGTTGATGTACGTATGGAACCCCAGTACAGAACAGTTCAGGTGGGTATACGAATAGGATTATAAGTAATGTTTAACAAAGAATATAATATGAAAAAGAATATAAGGGGAATTTCTAAAGGCTTTATAGTTCTACTATCCTGCATATCAATGCTTTCCTGCAAAAAAACCTTTGATATTGCTCCTGGTAATGCTTTGGCATCGGGGGATGCATACCGAAACGTTTATGATGCCGATGCTGCCGTCATCGGAATCTACGGAAAGTTTGCCCGATTGGCCAAACAATATATCGTTCTGAATGAACTGCGTGCGGATTTGATGGACGTGACCTCGAATGCTGATCAGTACCTTAAGCAGATAAATTTGCATACCGAAACCGCAGACAATCCTTATGCGGATCCAAAACCATTTTACAGCATTATTATTGACTGTAACGATGCTTTAGCGAATTTCGATAAAATGCTGCAGGATAACCGCCTCACTAAAGAAGAATATGATCAGCGTTATTCGGACATCGGCGCCTTGCGCTGCTGGCTTTATCTCCAGGTTGGAATACACTGGGGAACGGTTCCTTATGTGACCGATCCGATAGCCAATATCGACGATGTGAAAGATGAGTCAAAATTTCCGCGCCTTTCTTTTGATCAGCTCTTAACTCAAATCCTTTCTTTTGCTGAAGCGCTTCCTTATAAAGGTCAATACCCGACAGGCACCTCATTAGTAAATACTACCGACGGGTACTCTATGGACAAAGTTTTCATTGTTAAAAAGCTTCTTTTGGGCGATCTTAATCTTTGGAAAGGCAACTGGACCGAGGCAGCAAAATATTACCAGGACCGGATGAATTATGGATCAAATTCTGGCAAATGGTCTGGAGGAGAAGAATATTATGAATATAATAACATCACATGGCAGCTTAACCGAGGCGACTGGGTAGACATGTTCAGAGGTTCATATTCAGAACGCTATCAAAATTACGAAAACATCTGGATGCTGCCCTTCGATAAAAATTTTCCGCCTTTGAATCCGTTTATTGATATGTTTTCTACCTCCGGTAGTTATTTATTGAAACCATCAGCCAAAGCGATAAAAAACTGGACGGAAGAAACAAGTGCCACCAATACGCTTGTAGGCGATGCATATCGTTCTTCCGGATCTTACAATACTTTTGGAGGCAAACCTCAGATTACCAAGCTGCTGGTTGAATACAACCCCTCTGATCCTTTCGAAACAGGTGGCCGCTGGTCGCTATATAGAGCGGCTAAAATGCATTTGCGTTATGCTGAAGCAGCTAACCGGGCAGGGCGGAACCGTTTGGCATATGCCATTTTAAATCGCGGCGTACAACGTTTATTTGATGCTCCTAATCACGGCGCCGATGTAACGTATATTCAACAATCCGATACTGATCCCAATTCTCCCTTCTATTTCGACGGTCGCCAGGGCGATTATCCTTCCTATAGGGGTGTATGGTATCGTCAGGAGGGCATTCGTACAAGGGTGGGACTCGCTGAGTTTCCTATAGATTCTGCTTTGTATTTTGATACCACCAAACCGGAATTCACGATCACTCGGAATTCAAAAGGTACGGTTACTCGTGTAGACTATAATCAACCTACTAATCAGGATGCCTTTAATGTGTTTCTTGAAGACAAGATCATAAAAGAAGCCGCCGAAGAGCTGGCTTTTGAAGGTAACCGCTGGCAGGATTTGCTTCGCATCGCTTTACGAAGAAAAGCTACCGATCCGAATTATCTGGCCAATAAAGTTGCCGCCAAATTTGATGCTGCCAATGACATGGCTACTGGTGATGCGGTACGTACCAGGCTTTCAAATGAAGCAAACTGGTATCTTCCGTTTAAATGGAAATAAGCAAAATATTACCGACTTGGTTTCGGGGAGTTTAATCCCCGAATTCAAGTTGGTTTCTTTCATCAGTTAATTATAAACCCTTTTGTTCCCCGAGAAGTCTGCCTTTTTCGTTAGACTAGGAGGAACCTCCGGTGAAAATACCTTCGCCAGTGCTGACAACCCTCTCAATGTTAATAGTAGGTAACATCTCTGTTTCAAATCCTTCCCAACAGGACACAACAGGACAACCATGTTGCAAAAACTCTTTAGATTAGGCGCTTCTAATAAACCATTTGATATACCATTTAATGAGGTTGGATTAAGTCCACGCATATCGATATGAAATATTTCAATAATCTTTTTGTCCTGTTTTTTCTTTTAATCTCATCGGGTCTTAAGGCTGATGTGAAACTCCCAACACAATTTTCAGACCACATGGTTCTTCAGCGCGATAAGCCTGTTCCGGTTTGGGGTTGGGCATCGCCGGCAGAAAAAGTATCGGTTAAATTCAATAACCAAATTAAAACAGCGGTTGCCGGAGCTGATGGTAAGTGGATGGTCCGTCTTGATAAACTTTCCGCTGGCGGTCCTTTTACCTTATCTGTTAAAGGGAAAAATAATATAACATTGAATGATGTTTACGTAGGTGAAGTTTGGCTGTGCTCCGGTCAGTCGAATATGGATATGACAGTTGCCAAAGAAGATCGCTCCTGGGCCGGAGTGTTTAACGAAGCCGAGGAAGTTGCGAATGCCAATTACCCGCTAATTCGTGTTTTCGATACTGATTTCACGCCAAGCAGAGACTTAAAACAAAACGTTGTGGGCAAATGGGAACTCGTGTCTCCACAAACAGTGGGACATGTATCTGCGGCAGCTTACTTCTTTGCCCGCGATATACAGAAAAAGTTAAAAGTGCCAATAGGGCTCATAACAACAGCATACGGCGCAAGCACTGCTGAAGCATGGATAGGTAAACCTGCCTTGGAAGCAAGCCCGAAATTTAATAAGCTCTTAACTAGCTTTGATGAGAAACTGGAGCGGTATAAAACCTATTTGGCCGATACCGGAGCACAAACTAAGCTTCAAGGTGATATTGCAAAATGGCAGATTGACACAGCGAAAGCCCGTGCTGAAGGTAAGTCTGTCCCAAGAAAGCCTGCCGGAATGCGCGATCCGGTGACCGATCAACATAATCCCTACGTATTATGGAATGGGATGGTCGCACCTCTTGTTCCCTATGCTATTCGTGGTGCGCTTTGGTATCAGGGCGAATCTAATGGGCCGAGTGCAGATATTTATAAGGAAATTATGGAAACCCTGATAGCCGATTGGAGAAAGCAGTGGGGGCAGGGTAATTTCCCTTTTATTTATGTGCAGTTAGCCAATCATCAGGCGCTTATAACAGAACCCGTAAAGGATGATCCAATGGTTACAGTGCGTCAGGCACAATTGCAAAACTTGTCTGTTCCCAATACGGCAATGGTAGTAGCTATTGACAACGCAGATCCCGACCGGCCTGGAAATATCCATCCAAAGAATAAACAGGAAATTGGAAGGCGTTTGGCACTTGCCGGATTGGCATTGGCCTATGGTGAAAAGATCCCTTATTCCGGACCTCTTTACCAAACAATGAAAGTTGAAGGAAATCAAATCCGGTTGATGTTTAAACATACCGATGGGGGATTAGTTGCCAAAGGAGGGGAATTGAAAGGCTTTGCTATTGCCGGAGAGGACCGGAAGTTTGTCTGGGCCAATGCTGAAATTCAAGGGAATACTGTAGTTGTTTCCAGTCCGGATATCAATAAACCTGTAGCTGTTCGATATGCCTGGGGTAAAAATCCGCAAGCCAGTTTATATAACAACGCAGATTTGCCCGCATCGCCCTTTAGAACGGATGATTAGCTTATAGCTATTTCAGGGTGAGACCTGTACCCCTTCAGTGTGGGTACTATACAGATAAAGCATACATACTGTACTAACAGTGTACTAAAAACTTTTTCAGCACAAGACACAGAAGGGAAAGCTAAGTCTCCACTTAGCTTTCTCACCCTGTCGAGGTGCTTAAAGTAACATCTCTGTTTCAGAGAGGCTAAATCGACCTGTATTCCCCCTCGGCAGGACACAGCAGGATAGCAGAGATGCAAAAACTCCTTAGATTAGGCTTCCCTAATTTAAACCATTTTACACACCATTAATGAGGGTTTATTTGATAGTCGAAATGCTGAAAACTAGCAGATTTTACTTTTTTGCAGAATTGCCTGAATTAATATGATGAATTCACTTACAAAATACCTATTAACCATGTTTAAGTCGAATAATGTTTCTAAAAACCCCAGGTCCACGTTTTTACTGGCCTTTGGATTGTTACTTTCTGCCGCAACTCCGTCTTTGGCCCAGTATACCACTGCGGGTGGCAACGATGTTACTACGCCTTTGCATTTGCTAAAACCGAATTATGTTACTCCTTATGGAGAAACGAAACCAGCGGATATAAAAGCGGTTCTCGACAGGGTGTACAACTACCTGGATGCCGGTACTCCGATGCAATTGGTAGATCAAACCTCTAAAGCTAATGTTGATCTGAAATCTGCAAATGCAAATTCTATTTTCAAACAAGGTGATTTTCGGCTAATCAGCTACGAATGGGGAGTAACCTATACAGGGATGCTTGAAGCCGGAGCCGCTACAGGAGATAAAAAATTTACCGACTATACCGTAAATCGCATTAATTACATTTCCGACGTGGTTTCGAACTATAAAAACTTTTTAAAAACGAACGCCGGAGCAACGAGTCCGGTGCGTTCGGTTTTAGAGCCTCATGCTTTAGACGACGCGGGATCAATGGCTGCCGCAATGATTAAAGCCCAGCGTACCGGTCAGATTAAATCTGATCTGCGCCCTGTTATTGATAATTATCTGAATTATATCATGACTAAGGAGTTTCGCTTAAAAGACGGAACCCTTGCCCGTAACAGGCCTCAGCCCAATACGCTGTGGCTGGACGATTTATACATGAGCCTCCCTGCCGTAGCGCAAATGGGTGTTTTAACCGGCGATAAGAAGTATTTTGATGAGGCTGTGAAGCAATATCAATTATTCTCTAAAAGAATGTTCAACAACGAAAGAGGCCTGTATATGCATGGCTGGGTACAGGATATGAATCCTCATCCTCAGTTTCACTGGGCCAGGGCGAACGGTTGGGCTCTGATGACGAAGATTGAATTGTTAGATGCATTGCCTCAAAACCATCCCGGCAGGGCAGAGATTTTGTCCATGTTGAAAAAACACGCCCAAGGTTTAGCTATGCGCCAAGATGGTACAGGCTTCTGGCATCAGTTGCTCGATAGGAACGACACCTATCTTGAAACTTCTGCTACCGCGATATATGCTTATTGTATCGCTCGCGCAATCAACAAAGGCTGGCTTGATGCCAAAGCATATGGCCCAATGGCTTTGCTTGCCTGGAATGCTGTTAGTACTAAAGTTAATGCCAGGGGACAGGTAGAAGGCACATGCGTCGGAACCGGTATGGGCTTTGATCCGGCGTTTTATTACTATCGACCGGTTAACCCTTATGCGGCGCATGGCTATGGTCCGGTGCTTTTGGCAGGAGCCGAAATGTACAGAATGCTTAGTCAGCATCCTTTTGAAATTAACGATAGTTCGGTTCAGATCGTTAAGTAATTGGAAAGCGACTAATGTCTTTGACTAACAGGTTCAGTATAAGAAAGTACATATTTCGTTATTACATGCAGGCACAGAAAAAACTTTTATTCCTTTTGTTATTTACGAGTTCAGGTCTTTTTGCCCAGCAATCAGATCATGTGCTATGGTACAACAAACCGGCGAAAGACTGGAATGAAGCCTTGCCTATTGGAAACGGTCGGTTAGGAGCCATGATATTTGGCAGAACGGCTGAAGAACTGATTCAGCTAAATGAAGAAACTTTGTGGACCGGAGGTCCCGCGAATCTAAATCCCAATCCCCAGGCTCCTAAATATCTGGCGCCAGTAAGAAGTGCCTTATTTAACGATTCTATTGGTAAAGCTGTTCAGCTGCTTCGCAAAATGCAGGGCCCCAATACAGAAATGTACCAGCCTTTGGGCGATATTGTTATCCGTCAAAAATATGTCGGGGAGCCTGAAAATTATCGCCGCGATCTGGATATCAGCACAGCGATTGCGACCACGTCATTTACCGCTGCAGGAGTGCATTATACCAGGGAAATGTTTTCAAGCGCAACAGATCAGGTATTGATAGTAAGATTAAGCGCAAGTCAGAAAGGGGCATTGAACTTTAGCGTTAAAAACCACCACGAGCTGGAATATCAAAGTTTTATAAATGATCAGCAAGAACTTGTGCTTCGCGGTAAGGCAAGAATTACGAATGATGAGAGAAGGAACCCTAAACCAATCATTTTTAAGGACGACAGAAACGAAGACGGTATGCGCTTTGAATGGCGGGTTAAGGTTATCAGCAACGATGGAACGCTTTCAACAGATAGTTTATTGAATATTAACAATGCTTCTGATGTCATTCTGATGATTTCGGCGGCCACTAGCTTTAATGGATTCGATAAGTTTCCTGATAAAGATGGCAAGGATGAAAAGGCGGAGGTGCAACGGTATATTACAGCAGCTTTATCGAAAAGTTATAACCAGATACGAGCCAATCACATTCAGGACTATTCGAAGTTTTTTAACAGGCTAACACTTTCTGTGACCACCTTGCCAGTACCTGATCTGCCTACCGATGAGCGCCTGAAATTATACAAAGCCGGTGCTTCCGATCCAAAGCTCGAAGAGTTATATTTCAACTTCGGACGATACCTTCTGATTTCTTCGTCAAGACCGGGAGGGATGGCTGCAAACTTGCAGGGAATCTGGAATCCTTTAATCAGACCGTCGTGGAGAAGCAATTACACCACCAATATTAATGTTCAGATGAATTACTGGCCTGCAGAAATGACTAATCTTTCTGAATTGACTGAGCCCTTAATCGAACAGATTAAGCGCTGGGCACATAACGGGACAGCTACAGCCAAAAATTATTACAATATGAAGGGCTGGGCTCTTCATCATAATTCAGATATCTGGGCGCAAACTAATCCGGTTGGCGAAGGCAATGGAGATCCCAAATGGGCCAACTGGTCTTTAGGCAGTCCATGGCTTTCACAGCATTTATATGAACATTATCGATTTACATCGGATGAGAAATACCTTCGAGAGGTGGCTTATCCACTTATGAAAGGTGCTGCTGATTTCTGTCTGGATTGGCTGATTGAAAAAGACGGAAAACTGGTAACAGCTCCATCAACTTCTCCCGAGAACGTTTATTTGCATCCGAACGGATTTAAAGGCACAGTAACCATTGCATCTGCGATGGATATGGAAATTATCTGGGATTTGTTTACTAATATGATTGAGGCAAGCAAGATCTTGGGTGTTGATAAAGAATACGCTGCTATGCTTGCAAAAAAGCGTGCAATGCTTAGCCCATTGAAAATTGGTAAAAAAGGAAACCTGGTCGAGTGGTTCGGAGATTGGGAAGACGAAGATCCTCAACATCGCCACGTTTCGCATCTATTTGGCTTGCATCCCGGGAGGCAAATCTCCCCTCTTATCGATAAAAAGTATGCTGATGCTAGTCGTAAAACACTTGAAGTACGCGGAGATGAAGGAACTGGCTGGAGCAAAGCCTGGAAAATTAATTTTTGGGCTCGCCTCTTAGATGGAGATCACGCTTACAAGGTTTACCAGGAATTATTGAAAGGATCAACATTGAATAATTTGTTTGATACGCATCCTCCGTTTCAGATCGATGGTAATTTCGGCGCAACCTCTGGTATTGGCGAGATGCTTCTGCAGAGTCATTTAGACGCAGTTCAACTCTTACCGGCTTTACCTTCTGCATGGAAAGAGGGACATGTAACCGGAATGATTGCACGTGGCGCTTTTGAAGTTGATATGTTTTGGAAAGACGGCAAACTAACCCGGGCACTTATCACTTCTAAAGATGGAAATCCAATTAAACTTCTTACGAATCAGAAAGTTACAGTGAAAGGGGCAAAAGTTAAACGCTCAACAATAAAAATAAATAACGACACACATTTCATTACCTCTTTAAATACCAAAACAGGAAAGAAATACGAAATAACAGTACAATAAACATCATGAAAGGATTTATCTTATTATCGGCAGTATTCCTGGCCTCCTGCTCTGTTCAGAAGCCTGTACCTGGCTCAAACCGGTTTAAATTTGATTTCGGCACAGAAAAAGCAGCGAAAGGATTTACAGCAGTTACTCCCCAAACGATCTATTCACCAGAAAAAGGATATGGATTTGATTTTGGAACGATACCTCAGGGATTTGAGCGTGGTGGCGATCTGTTGAAAGGAGATTTCGTGAAAGGAGAGCAGCCCTTTTATTTTTCTGTAAAAGTACCCGAAGGAAACTATAAAGTTACAGTGACACTTGGCGATGCAGAGGGAAGCACAACATCTACAATAAAGGCAGAATCGCGCAGGCTAATGCTCGAAAATGTAAAAACAGATGTAGGGAAATTCAGAACTGAAACCTTTATTGTACATGTTAAAGACCGTAATATAGACGCTGCCGCGCAGGTTTCTTTAAAACCAAGAGAGCTAACAAAGCTCGATTGGGATGATAAACTAACTCTCGAGTTTGATCTGAAAACTGCAGTAAGTGCTGTAGAAATTGAAAAGGTTAACGATCAGATTACGGTTTTTCTAGCCGGAAACTCTACCGTGGTAAACCAGGATGAAGAGCCATGGGCATCCTGGGGACAAATGATCACGCGTTTTTTTAAGCCTGGCGTGGCTATTTCAAACCATGCAGAATCGGGTCTGTCCTTAGGTAGTTTCATTGGAAGCAAAAGGTTGCAAAAGATATTAAGTATTATGAAACCCGGTGATTACTTATTTGTAGAGTTCGGACATAATGACGAAAAGGAGAAAGGCCCCAATGACGGACCTTACAAATCGTACAGCGAAAGACTTCGCAAATTCGCAACAGAAGTGAAAGCCAAAGGCGGTCAGCTGGTTATTATTACGCCAACTGCCCGTCGCCGATTTGGGGATAATGGAAAAATGGAAAATACACACGGTGATTATCCTGATGCAGCACGAAAAGTAGCACAGGAATTTAATGTTCCATTAATAGACCTTACCGTTTTAACAACTCAGATGTTCGACGCTATGGGTCCCGAAGGTTCAAAAAATGCGTTTGTTATTTATCCCGAGCAGAATTTGAATGATAATACGCACTTCAATCCTTATGGAGCGTATGAGATTGCAAAAATTATTGCTCAGTCGATTAAGGATAAAAACCTGGGCATAGCAAAATATATAGATATGCCAGCTTTCAATCCTGCAAAGCCAGATTCTTTTGAGTCATTTAACTGGCCGCCGAGCCCGAAGGCAAGTATTGTAAAGCCAGACGGAAATTAGTTTATGAAAAGCTTAAAGCTCACACTTTTGATTGTTCTGTTGACAATTACGAATGCAGTTTGGGCAATAACCTATGATGTCAAAGCTTTTGGTGCGACAGGAAATGGAACAATATTAGATACAGACGCGATCAATAAGGCGATAGACGCGGCTGCTAAAGGCGGTGGAGGCACAGTAAATTTTCCGGCCGGAACTTATCTGAGTTATTCTATTCGTTTGAAAAGTAATATTACCCTTTACCTTGAACAAGGCGCCACGCTGCTGGCTGCCGCACCGCAGGGTGATGTTGGCTATGATGTTCCCGAGCTGAACGAATGGGGCGATAAATTTCGATACCAGGATTTTGGACATAGCCATTGGCGTAACAGTTTAATATGGGGCGAGAACCTGGAGAATATTTCGATTCTTGGGCCCGGAACCATTTATGGAAAAGGATTAACAAGAGGCGGGCCCACCCGAGCTCCATTCGGGAATAAGGCAATAGCTCTTAAATTATGTAGAAACGTAATCCTTAAAGATTTCACTATTCTTTACGGCGGGCATTTTGGTATCCTGGCAACAGGCGTCGATAATCTTACGATCGACAACCTTAAAATTGATACCAACCGCGACGGTATGGATATTGATTGCTGCCGCAATGTTCGTATTTCGAACTGTTCTGTTAACTCTCCCTGGGACGATGCCATCTGTCTCAAAAGTTCTTACGCCTTAGGTTTTTCTCGGGCTACCGAAAATATAACGATTACCAATTGTCAGGTTACCGGTTTCGATAGGGGGACTTTTTTAAACGGAACCTACAAACGCGATGAATATAAATTGGTTCCCGACCGGGAAGGCCCGACCGGCCGAATAAAATTCGGTACAGAATCTAACGGCGGTTTCCGAAATATAACAATCTCGAATTGTGTATTTGAATTCTGCAGAGGCTTAGCTTTAGAAACCGTAGACGGTGGTTTGCTGGAAGATGTCTCGATCAGCAATATTACCATGCGGGATATCGTCAATTCGCCAATATTTTTACGTTTGGGTGGCCGTATGCGCGGACCGGAAGGGGTGCCGATAGGAAAGTTAAGAAGAATCAATATCAGCAATCTGGTGGTTTATAACGCCGATTCTCATTTCTCATCACTGATCAGCGGGCTCCCTGGAAATGATATTGAGGATGTGAAATTGAGCAACATCAGGATATTTTACAAACCAATAGATTCTGCGGAATCAAAGATTCAGAAAACTGTTCCTGAATATGAGAAAACTTATCCGGAACCTGAGAAGTTTGGTGTTATGCCTTCTTATGGATTTTATATCCGCCATGCGAAAAACTTTGAATTGAATAATGTTGAAGTGAGCTTTTTAGGCAAAGAAACGAGGCCGGCATTTATCTTGATTGATGTAAAAGGAATCCAACTGAATAATGTCAGAGCTCAAAAAGCAGGAGATGCTCCGGTTTTGATGTTAAAAGATGTCTCAGGTTTTGAATCCAGAGGCGGCAATATGGTAAAGGATACGAAGGTTCGATCGTTTAAGGATAAGAATTTCTAGGCAGTGATACTTTTTGATAAAAGAGGTGTCATCCAGAGAGCGCCGTCATTCTGAATTTGTTTCAGAATCTTAAACCATTAAAAGAATGTTAAAATAAAAGATTTATAAAAATGAAACATAAGGTCATAGCATTAGTCAGTGTACTCGCAGCAATTCAGGGCCTCGCTTTATTTGCTCAGGAACGATTAGAAACAGGCTCAAAAAAACCTATGCCGCTCGAGTGGATCGATAAGGATACAGGTCATAAAGTGCGCAGAATATCCAGAATTCCCGGCAGTAATGGAAGCTTTTATTTTCATAACAATCCCTTTATTGACGATAAAATGCTTTTTTACAATACCCTGGATTCCAACAGGCAGGTGTATGCAGTCAATCTTAAAAAGCTTGCTACCGAACAAGTCACCAGTCAGCCTTCCCGTAGGATTGGTGAAATAGTGGCCCATAAAGCCAAAGAGGTTGTTTATCAGGTTAAAGACAGCGTTTTTGCCACAAGCGTTATTACAAAGAAGACTCGTCTTTTATATGTGTTCCCTGCAAGTTTTAAGGCTACGGTCTCAACTCTCAATGCAGACGAAACAGTTTTAGCGGGGCGATATAGTGATGGGATGGCTGAAAAAGAGATATTAAAACAGTATCCTGCAAAGAGTGAGTATTTCAATCGTATTTATGATGCCAAAATTCCGAATACCTTATTTACCATTAATATTAAAACCGGCGAACTGAAAAAGATCCATACAGAAAACACTTGGCTGGGGCATGTTCAGTTCTCCCCGACAGACAAAGATCTTTTGATGTTTTGTCATGAAGGACCATGGCATAAAGTTGACCGCATCTGGACGATAAATATTAAAACAGGTGAAGTTATTAAGCGGCATACCCGCACCATGGAAATGGAGATTGCCGGCCACGAATTCTTCTCGCCGGATGGCAAAACCATTTGGTTTGACCATCAAATGCCTCGGAGCACAACGTTTTATTTAACAGGTGTGGACCTGAAATCCGGAAAAGTGAAAAAATATCAGCTTCAGCGAAATGAGTGGTCGATTCATTTTAATGTTTCTCCAGATCAAAAACTTTTCGCAGGTGACGGTGGGGACCCGGGCCAGGTTGCTAAGGCTGAAAATGGAATGTGGATATACCTGTTCAGGCCACAAGGCGACAAGTTCAAAGCAGAGCGTCTGGTTAATATGAAGGCACATGACTATAAACTGGAACCTAATGTTCATTTTTCACCCGATGGTAAATGGGTAATATTCAGAGCGAATTTTGAAGGCGAAAGTCAGGTATATGCCGTGGAAATAGCAAAGAACACTGAAGAAGAACACAATCATTAATAAAATTACATGAAAACGAATTTTATAAAAATTGGATTTGCAGTAGCAATTCTTAGTAACTCTTTAAGTGCTTTCGCGCAAACCGCTCCTCAATGGCCCGAAATTACCCGGCAAAATAAGCCATGGGCGCGCTGGTGGTGGGAAGGCAGCGCGGTGAATGAAAAAGACCTTAGCTGGATTATGGAAGAATACCATAAAGTTGGTTTGGGCGGTTTGGAGATAACTCCGATTTACGGCGTAAAAGGTTACGAAAAACAATTTATTGATTTTCTTTCGCCTAAATGGATTGGGATGCTTAACCACACCTTAAAAGAAGGTAAGCGTTTAGATTTAGGAATTGATATGGCCCAGGCTTCGGGCTGGCCCTTCGGCGGTCCATGGGTGACAAATGATGACGCCAGCAAATACGTCGCATATAAAACCTATGCCTTAAAAGGAGGCGAGAAAATGAATGCCCCGGTTCAGTACATGCAGCCCGCTCTGGTACGTACCGTAGGCGAGCGAATCGATATCTCAAAATTAAAGGAACCAATTGCATCAAATCCAGACCTCCAATTACATGCTTTTGATCAGGTGCGCTTTCCAAAACTATTGCCTCTACAAGCTTTGATGGCTTATTCTGATAATGGCCAAATACTGGATCTAACGAAAAAAGTAAATTCCTCCGGCATTTTAAACTGGACAGCACCCGCCGGAAACTGGAACCTATACGCAGCTTTTGAAGGATGGCACGGAAAAATGGTAGAACGTGCCGGTCCGGGTGGTGAGGGATATGCAATCGACCACTTTTCTAAAACTGCGACTGATAATTATCTGAAGTATTTTGATAAAGCTTTTAAAACTGCGGATCTCTCAGGCTTGAGAGGTTTTTTCAATGACTCGTATGAAGTTGATGATGCTCAGGGTGAAGCAAACTGGACGCCACGATTTTTTGACGAGTTTCAAACACGCAGGGGCTATGACTTGAAGAATCATTTGCCGGCTTTATTCGGCAAGGATACTGAGGGAAAAAAAATGCGGGTGCTGACAGATTACAGGGAAACTATTTCGGACTTACTTCTCGAAAATTATACCAAGACCTGGCACAATTGGGCCAAAACTCGTGGAAAGATTATCCGTAACCAGGCACATGGTTCTCCGGCCAATATTCTGGATTTATACGCAGCCACCGATATTCCCGAAACGGAAGGGAGCGATATTCTGCGTTTGAAGTTTGCGTCTTCCGCAGCTCACGTTACCGGAAAACCATTGACTTCATCCGAATCGGCAACATGGGAAAATGAGCATTTTCTTTCAAAACTTGGAGATATTAAAAAAGCGATGGATCTTTTTCTGTTAGGCGGAATCAACCATACGTTTTATCACGGTTCGAATTATACACCGCAGAATGAAGCATGGCCAGGATGGTTGTTTTATGCTGCTGTTCACTTTACTCCCAACAATACTTTTTGGAAAGATTTTGGGAAATTGAATAATTATGTCGCCCATGTCCAGTCGTTTATGCAAAAAGGAACTCCCGATAACGATGTATTGCTTTATCTGCCTATTTACGATACATATGCTAGCCCGGGCAGAACACTTCTTCAGCATTTTGATGGAATCGATCATGGCTTTAAAGGAACAAGTCTGGAAGAAAGCGCCCGTTTCTTGCATTCACAAGGACATAGTTTTGATTTTATTTCGGACGCCCAGATTCTAAACACGTCTGCCGCTGATGGCTTAATCCAAACAGGAGGCATTTCATATAAAACGATCGTGGTGCCGCAGACGAAGTTTATGCCACTTGCTACATTTCAGAAATTAGTGTCTCTGGCGCAAAGTGGAGCCACGATTGTGTTTTATAAAAACACTCCTGCTGATGTTCCCGGTTTGGGAAATTTAGAACAGAAGCAGGCAGAGTTTAAACATCTGATTTCTGGCTTAAATTTCTCGTCTGTACATGGAACAAAGAAAGCAGTTCTGGGAAGCGGAAGCTTTTTAATCGCAGATGATCTGGATAAAACTCTAAGTTCAATAAACATCCTTCGCGAAAGCCTTGTAGACCGGGGTTTACAAGTTATTCGCCGCAAATCCGATACCGGATATTATTACTTCATTGTAAATTCAACAGATAAGGATATAAACGACTGGGTGTCGCTGCAGAATGAGGCTTCTTCGGTAGCTCTATTCAATCCCATGACGGAAAAAACAGGCTATGGAAGTATCAGAAAGGGAACTAATAAAACAGATGTTTATCTTCAGTTAGCAAAAGGCGAGAGTATGATTCTGGAATTATCGACTCTGTCCGTAAATGGACGTTCCTATTCTTACACTGTACCTGCCGGTGAAGCAAAACCTATTTCAGGAAAATGGAAAGTGATGTTTTTAAATGGCGGCCCAACCTTGCCGGCTGCAGTACATGTTTCTAAACTTGAGTCGTGGACCAACTTCAGTTCAAAGGGAGTGAGGGATTTTTCGGGTACAGCCAGCTACACAACAACCTTCAAAAAGCCAAAAGTGAAAGCACGAACCTGGCTTTTGAACCTTGGAGATGTGCAGGAGAGTGCCCGGATTTTGTTAAATGGAAAAGAGCTCGGCACTGTAATAGGTCCGGTTTATCAGTTAGAAGTACCTTCTGATCAGCTAAAGCGCTTAAATACTTTGGTCATCGAAGTTTCCAACTCTATGGCGAATCGGGCGGCTTACCTGGACAGGAATAAAATTTACTGGAAGAAATTCTATAATACCAATATGCCCGCGAGACTGGCTGCAAATCGCGGTTCCGACGGATTGTTTACCGCTGCTAACTGGCAGCCAAGGGCATCTGGATTAATTGGCCCGGTTACCATAACGCCGATGATGGAAGTTAAGCCTTAGATTGAGGCGAAAGGTTGAAAGTTGAAAGGGTTGAAGGTTAGAGGTTGAATGTTGGAGGGGAAAGATTGAAAGACAAAAGGTTGAATTTGCAGGTTGAAATAAGCTCCCAATACTCGTCTCCATTAGGAGAGGGTGCGGGAGGAACAAGCGCGCAAATCCGGGTTAAGCTTTTTTAGAGTTGACAACTTTTAGAATTTGTCAACTCTTTACTTGATTACAAATGTGGGTAAAGGTTATTTGCGTTAGGGAATGTGTTGAAATAATTTAAAAGGAAATGCATCAACAAAAAACACACTATATAATTCTACTCGGTTTTATATTTACGATTGTAAGTATTGGACCCTCGATTGCCCAAATTTCTATATTATTTAAGCCCACTGCTAACTCTTTTCCTTTAGTCGCAAACGGTAAAGCTTCTCAAATTTATACTGATGCCATGGATGCTGAAGTGGTGCACATTGCAGCAAATGCTCTAAAAAATGATCTAAAACTTGTTACTGGATTAGTGCCTGAAACAGCAAGTTTAAAATCCTCGTTCCCTCAGGTTTTGATTGGCACAATTGGGAAATCAAAGCTCATAGACCAGCTTATAGTCAGTAAAAAACTCAGCACAGATAAGCTTAAAGGCAAATGGGAGTCCTTCAGTATTTCTGTTGTCAATAATCCATTTCCAAATGTGAAACAAGCCTTAGTTATAGCAGGTAGTGATCCTCGCGGTACTGCTTTTGGTGTGTTTGAATTATCTAAAAAAATTGGTGTATCGCCTTTTTATTGGTGGGCCGATGTTAATCCGGCACAACATAAGGAGATCTTTATTCAGGGCAATTTCGTGTCTGATCCGCCGTCTGTAAAATACCGTGGGATATTCTTGAATGATGAGGATTGGGGCCTGCAGCCCTGGGCCGCTAAAACATTCGAACCCGAAACCGGCGATATCGGACCGAAGACCTACGCCAGAATTTTTGAGTTGTTGCTTCGCCTTAAGGCCAATCTGATATGGCCGGCTATGCATCCAAGTACCAAAGCCTTTTATTCTTATCCCGGTAATAAAAAAGTGGCTGAGGATTATGCAATCGTAGTGGGCTCATCTCATGCAGAACCCATGCTCCGAAATAACGTCGGCGAATGGGATAAATCTATGGGCGATTTCAATTACATCACCAATCGGGAGAAAATTTATAATTATTGGGAAAGTCGGGTGAAAGAGAGTAAGGGTAACGATGCAATTTATACCTTGGGTATGCGTGGTGTTCACGACAGCGGAATGGAAGGTGTTAAAAGTGTGAAAGAGGCCGTTCCATTGCTGGAAAAAATTATTGGAGAACAAAGAGGTATGCTTAAAAAGTATATTAATCCTGATGTTGCAGCCATACCTCAGGTGTTTACCGTTTATAAGGAAGTTCTTGATATTTACGATGCTAACATAAAATTGCCGGGAGATATAACCGTTGTTTGGCCCGATGATAATTACGGATATATTCAACGATTGAACAATGAGAAAGAAAAGAAACGTTCGGGTGGCTCGGGCGTTTACTATCACGCTTCCTATTGGGGCAGGCCGCATGATTATTTGTGGTTAAGTTCAACCCATCCCGGACTAATTCGAGAGGAAATGATGAAAGCCTATCAAACCGGATCAGATCGTTTATGGGTGCTGAATGTTGGTGATATTAAGCCATTAGAATATAATATTCAGATGTTTATGGATATGGCTTATAAGGTCGAACCATTTAAAAATAGCTCGTACAGTCAAAAATATTTAGAAGATTGGGCCGCAACTATTTTCGGTGCCGATAAAGCAGAAAAAATAAGCAGCACCCTCTGGAAATATTATCAGCTGGCGTTTGAGCGCCGACCGGAGTTTATGGGCTGGAGCCAGACCGAACCGACTACTCAGACAAAGTATTCTGATTACAATCATTTCTATTATGGAGACGAAGCACAGAGACGGATTGATAGTTATGCAAAGCTGGTTGACGATGTAAAGATCTTAGGTTCTCAGATCAGTTCAAAAGATGCCGATGCCTTTTATCAATTGGTTTATTATCCTGTTGTTGGTGCATCCTTAATGAATAAAAAGTTTCTTTACAGGGATAAGGCCTGGTTATATGCTCAGCAAAACCGTGCGAGCGCGGAGGATTATGCCGCTTTGTCTAAACAAGCATATGCGGATATAAAAAAGGAAACTGAATACTATAATAATCAACTGGCCGGCGGAAAGTGGAATCATATGATGTCTATGGAGCCACGAAGTTTGCCTGTTTATAAAGAGCCGGTTCTGCCTGCTATTACCATTAACAAAGCAGACGTTTGGAGCATCGCACCCGAAGGCTTTGTAACCAGAGATTCATCGTTGGTTTCAAAAGGAAGTTCGCAATTTGTATTGCCTGTCTTTAGCCGCGTAAGCAAAAAGAAATATTTTATAGATATTTTTCTGAGTGATGACAAAACCATTAGCTGGACAAGTCAGGCAGATAGTTGGATTAAGTTATCACAGACTTCAGGAACTCTACTTCCTCAAACCGGAAAGCGCGACAGCAGAATCTGGGTGAGCGTTGACTGGAATAAAGTTCCGCGGAGTGGAAGGCAGAATGGTAAGATCAGCATTACAGCGAATGGTAAGTCTCTGGTTGTAAACGTGGGCGCAAATAATTCGGTTTCTCCGCAATTGTCAGGCTTCAAGGGGTTTGTAGAAGACAATGGATACATCTCGATAAACGCATCAAATTTCAACCGGAAGGGCGACAAGCAAAATCTTGGCTGGTCTGTAATCGAAGGGTTGGGACATACAGATAAAACTTTGATGGCTTTACCTCTTGAAGGTTTTGAATTACCCGCACTTGCAAATCCGGAGTCATTGAAAAACAGTGCACCGTTTGTAGAATACGATTTCTATTCATTAACACCAGCCAAACCCTCAATCAACATTTATGCGCTCCCAACTCATCCTATTAATACAGGCTACAGAATGCGTTATGCAATTTCAGTTGATAATGGTCCGGTGACAATGGTCGATATTAAGACTGTTGGCCGAAGCGAAGAGTGGAAACAGAATGTACTTAGAAATAGTGCAATACGTAAAATCGAATCACAGCTTATTAACCCGGGAAAGCATAGCTTGCGTATTTATATGGTAGATCCGGGAGTGATTTTAGATAGGGTCGTAATTGATCTTGGCGGATTCAAAAAGTCGTATTCCGCAGTACCCGAAACAAAAATAAATTAGAAAATGAAGCAATTACTGACATATATATTAATGATGGTGGGCATATCATTTCTTGTGAATGACACTGTTCTGGCCCAAAAAAAGAAAGGTAGATTAGCCGACAAACCACTCTTTCGTGATCCAGTATTCGATGGGGCAGCCGATCCTGTTATCGTTTGGAACAAGAAGGAAAAGAAATGGTTCATGTTTTACACCAACCGTCGCGCCAATGCGGCAAACGAAACCGGTGTAACATGGGTGCATGGTACAAGAATCGGGATCGCCGAATCCAGAGACGGGGCGAAGTGGACATACCGCGATACCGCGAATATTAATTACCGGCCAACAAAAGATTATACGCATTGGGCACCAGATGTTTTTGAGTTCAACGGAACTTATCATATGTTCCTCACTTATGTTCCCGGAATTTTCACTGATTGGAATCATCCACGAAATATCCTGCATTTAACCAGCAAAGATTTACTGAACTGGGATTATCTATCAACCGTGAAACTGGTTAACGATAAAGTGATCGACGCCAGTTTGTATCAAATGCAAGACGGCACCTGGCGGATGTGGTACAATAATGAGAAAGACGGTAAATCCATTTATTATGCCGATAGTAAGGATTTGGAAAATTGGGAATTGAAGGGAAAAGCAATAGGCGACAGGGGAGGCGAAGGTCCTAAAATATTTAGATGGAAAAATAAATACTGGATGCTGGTAGATAACTGGGCAGGAATGGGCTTGTATTATTCGGATGATCTGACCAATTGGACAAAGCAGCCAAAACGTATTTTGGAAGAACCGGGGAAAGGTGCCGAAGATCAGGCCATTGGCGGTCATGCCGACGTTGTGGTAAGTGGCGACCGTGCTTATGTTTATTACTTCACTCATCCCGGCAGGATAAAGAAACCTTTTACTGATGGTGTCGAAACCCGCAGAAGTTTAATTCAGGTGGCGGAACTTGAATATAAAGATGGGGTTATATCTGTCGATAGAGATAAGCCTGTTTACGTTAAATTAAAGAAGAAAAAATAGCAACACATTACATTAATAAAATAGATATGAATTTAAAAAAGGGACTCTTTGCAATCGGGCTATCAATCTTAACAGCCGGACAAGTGTTTGCCCAAGCCGGAATCACCAAACAGATCCAATACTTGTCGGGCACTGATAATGAGAACACTGTTTCCTGGAATTTTTGGGTAACCGGTGGCCGCAAAAGTGGTGTCTGGTCTAAAATTCCGGTTCCTTCGCATTGGGAGCAACATGGCTTTGGAGAATATAATTACGGTCGCGATTATGTAACCTATGGTAAAAACTTTCGCTTTGCCGACGAAAAAGGAATTTATCGTCACAGCTTTAACGTGCCTTCAAACTGGCAGGGAAAAGATGTATTCATTGTGTTTGAAGGATCCATGACGGACACCGAATTGAAAATTAACGGCAAATCGGCCGGACCTGCACATCAGGGATCTTTCTATAGATTTAAGTATAACATCAGCGATAAGCTAAAATACGGAAAGTCTAATCAGCTGGAAGCTGTGGTTAGTAAAATGTCTGCTGATAACTCCGTTAACAATGCTGAGCGTTTAGCAGATTACTGGATTTTTGGTGGGATCTTCCGTCCCGTTTATCTTGAAGCCGTTCCTAAAGAACATATTTCATGGACAGCTATTGACGCAAAAGCGGATGGCTCTTTCCGGATGAATGTTCACTTGAAAAATGCACAGGCGGGAAGAGATGTTGTTGCCGAGATTGTTGACTCTAAGGGAAAGATTGTGGGAACGGCGAGCGGAAAGACCACAGCCGCAGACACTCTGGTTCAGTTGAGAACTTCGGTTAAAAAACCTCTGTTATGGACTGCAGAAACTCCAAATCTTTACCGCGTTAACTTGTATATAAAAAACGGAGGAACAAACATTTACCAAACCAGCGATAAGTTTGGTTTCAGAACTATCGAAATCAGAAAGCAGGATGGTATTTATGTAAACGGAACCAAAATTAAAATGAAAGGTGTAAACCGTCATGTTTGGTGGCCAGAAAGCGGGCGTTCTGTAAATGCGCGTATCGACTTGATGGATGTAAAACTGATTAAGGAGATGAATATGAATGCCGTTCGTTGCTCTCATTACCCTCCGGACAAAAGCTTTCTTAATTTCTGCGATTCATTAGGTTTATATGTTCTGGATGAATTAGCCGGCTGGCAAAAAGCATACAGCACTAAAGCTGGTGCGCCTTTGGTAAAGGAAATGGTTATCCGGGATGCCAATCACCCATCAATTATTTTCTGGAGTAACGGTAACGAAGGCGGACATAATTTTGATCTGGATGATGATTATGGAAAATATGATCTGTCAAATCGCCCGGTAATACATGCTCACCACCGTCCCGGCAATGCTTTTAACGGAATAGATTGTAACCATTACGAAGATTATTATAGCACACAAAAAATTCTTGCCGACACAAATATTTATATGGTTACAGAATTTCTACATGCACAGGACGACGGTGGCGCTGCTTCTTCTCTTGCAGATATGTGGGAACTTCACTGGAATGCTAAAAAAGGCGCTGGTGGATTTATCTGGGATTTAGCCGATGAAGGCATTGTGCGCACAGACCAGAACAATATTATCGATGTAAATGGTGTAAATGCACCCGATGGGATTGTTGGTCCGCACCGCGAAAAAGAAGGAAGTTTTTATGCTATCCGCGAAATTTATTCTCCGGTTCGAATAACGTTAAAAGATCTTCCTGCGAATTTCAAAGGCGAAATACCTGTAGAGAACCGCTATCATTTCACCAACTTAAACCAATGTACATTTAAATGGGAACTGATAAACTTTAAAAAACAGGACGAAAGGCGGAGTGGCTATACCTCACTTAAGCAAGGTAATGTGAAGGCGCCATCAATTGCCCCTGTAGGAAAAGGCTCGATTAAATTAAACCTTCCAT
>CBFGOI010000073.1:0-23335 GCA_965650335.1 uncultured Pedobacter sp.
AGGATAATTAATTGGATCAGGCTCTTCATCTTTTCTTTTTGCTATTTTAATTTTTGTTTTAATAATTGTAATATACTAACGTTGTCCTGTGACTTGATGCCACTCACACGCGGCACGCGTGCGCCAGCATGAGGCGAAGGTCTGTAATATACGACCTCCGGTTTTCTACCGTTGCCTGCAAATCCTGGATATGCTTTACAAGAGGATTTTCGACTTGCGCCTTTAGGTACAGGCTGTTGCCGATTAGTAAACCCAGTAATAAAAGACTGCGTAAAAGTTTATTCATTATATGTGATAAGGTTGTAGGTGTATTTTATTTATTGTTCTGTTTATTGTTTTTCAGTGTTTTTATTCTCTCACCCCACCAAAGTAGAGGTAAGAAGGATAATTAATCATACGCGCCCGCCGGCATAAGGACATCCAAAAAAAACATTACTCGTCACTTATTTTATAAGGGCTTTAATTTCATTTACTTCCCTTTCTAACAATTCCTTATTAAATTTTTGCGGTAAACTCCTAGAATAGTAAATAGCCGATTCTAGAAACGGAGTCAAGGGTTTAGTTTTACCGAATGCAACTCTAGCGATAGGGACTGACACTTCTAACAAATCTGTGTCGATTTCAAAAGCGCTCTCATAAGCTTTCGATGATCCCATTAAAGATCGATGATTTAAGATAGCAACTGCGATTTTTTTCGCCAGTCGTATATCCGTAGAACCAGCAACATTAAATTCTCGACCAATCGATAGTAATTCGACCCAGTTATTTAATCGTGTATTGGCTTCCTCTGAGAGGAACTTATCAATTCTTACATCTAGTTCTTCCATATTAGAAATCGGGGATAAAAGGCTTTAAATTTATTAAATCAGGATAGTCCATGTGTTTCTATTCAACGCCAACGTCTGCGTTGCTCCCCTCGCTGGCGCACGCGTGTCGCGTGTCATTATCTAAAAATTTACACTTCCTATTCTTTCTATTATCTCGCTATTTATTTATCATCACACGCACCTGTGCGCCAACAATGGAAGCGCATAATTACCATTGGGAGTCTGTAATATACGACCTCCGGTTCTCTACCGTTGCCTGCAAATCCTGGATGTGCTTTACAAGAGGATTTTCGACTTGCGCCCTTAGGTACAGGCTGTTGCCGATTAATAAACCCAGTAATAAAAGACTGCGTAAAAGTTTATTCATTAAATTATGATAAGGTTTTAGGTGTATTTTATTTATTGTTTTTTTCAGTGTTTTTATTCTCTCACCTCACCAAAGTGGAGGCAAGAAGGATAATTAATCGGATCAGGCTCTTCATCTTTTCTTTTGTTGCTTTTTGTTTAATTTTTATGGTCTTAATGGTTTTCTCTTGTAATGTCTCACACTCGTGTTCCAGCATGACTCGGGTCACCTATCCTGATAGACCATGGTAATACCGTCATTTAAAAACTCTCTTATCTCAACCCCTGAACTTGTGTGAAGCTCTACGCGTGTTTGTCCCTTGAAACAATTTTTTTTGCTAATCTTGACTGGTAAATTAACAGGTTCGACGCGATTAGTGTCCTTCGTAAGTTCGTGCGCAATACTATCTATTCCTAATTGTCTGCGGAAAGCCCATTGTTTGCGCCTACTTTCTTGTGAATCATAATCCTCTCCGTCTTTGTATAGTGTAATTTTTCGTAGGCCATTTTCAAATACTTTATTCTCGTAGCAATCTTCGAATTTATCAAATAGAAATTTGGGGATATATTTATAATATATAGGGCTATAATACATCACCCAGCAACTTCCAAACCAAAGCATTTCATCGTAACTCATCTGATGATAATGACCTGGGAGACTTTCTATACTAACTAAATTCTTTTCCCGCTCATTGGTGTAAACAGGATTAGGAATTAAATTAACGTATTCTGGCAACTCCCTTTTTTTTTTCTGCGCCAAGAATCGGGAGTTTCCACGTTTTGAAGAATACTATCAATTTTTTCACAAACCTTTCCGTAAACAATTAAATCGATGAACTTCAATTCAAAAAAATCGATAAGCCGATCCTTATCTCCACTTGATAACTCTGTAATATAAACCCTTGGTAAAGAATTTTCCAAGAATTGAATAGACAATTTACCAACCTCAACTAACTCAATTTCAAGTTGAGAAAAGTCAATTTGGGTCAAGTCGCTATCTGGTGGCAACTTTGTCCATTCGAAATTTTGGTTACATTGAATAGTTCCCAAAGAAAAATTCGAAAGTAAATCGTTTACCAGTACATCTAAAAACGACTTATTACTGAATGAATAATCAACTATTAATTCCATAACATTAAAATTCTGTTATTCTTATGGTTACGTTGGGATATTTCGTTCTTAAATCGTCAACATAGTCAAAAACGTCGTCCATATGGTCAATCCATTCGCCTTTTTTAATTGTAAAATCCAGCCCCTCGCTGGCGCACGCGTGTCGCGTGTGCATCATACCATTCATGAATACTAAATCAATGAGGCTCAACATTTTCTAAAATTTATACTTCCTATTCTTTCTATTATCTCCCTATTTATTTATCATCACACGCACATGTGCGCCAGCAATGGGAAGCGCATAATTCCCATCGGGAGTCTGTAATATACGACCTCCGGTTCTCTACCGTTGCCTGCAAATCCTGGATGTGCTTTACAAGAGGATTTTCGACTTGCGCCCTTAGGTACAGGCTGTTGCCGATTAATAAACCCAGTAATAAAAGACTGCGTAAAAGTTTATTCATTATATGTGATAAAATGGTGTAGGTATATTTTATTTTTAATTTTCTATTAATTCTATATAAACTCTTTTGGCTTTATGAACCCTTAGTTTTCCAAAACGAAAGGAGCTACAAACAATACTTTGATCGCGACCTGGCTTAAAATGCTCTTACCTCCCAAATACCCTCTAAAAAAAGCATATACCTGCAAGGTTGAAACTCGCCATATGATACTATTATCAAATAATTAGTTTCTGCATTATCTAGCAATATATAATATGACTTTAGGTTATCCTGATTCTTAAAAATACCTAGGAAATCTGATTGCTTAACCTTACATTCAGACATTATAATAGTGAACTCAGAAGAAGAAAGAATTTCCTTTAAGTCTCGGATCTCTTTGAAATTTTCTCGAAAAACCTCCACCGTAGTCGCTGCTCTTCCAGGAGCGTGAATATTGATTACAGCCTGTTTAAATTCGTGTTCTGGCCCATCAAAAAGGAGTTTTCTATTAGCTATTTTTCGCATAATTCTAAAATATTCTTTCTATATGTCCTGAAGTTATCAGCTCGTCAATTCCAGCTGGTAGTTCATGTTGTTGTCCCTTCCCTACCTTTCCGAACCAAGGTATCGAAGCTCCTTTTTTTACATTAGGAATCTCCTTCACTACGCGATATCCCTTATGGGGAAGAGACTTAAAAGTATCAGGAAGACCTCTTTCATCAAAGGGTAATCCTTTGGGTGCCACAAAGGTACCGTCATCGACAAAAACACCATTCTTGATTTCTCCGCCATACCGATCAAATTCTACACCAACCGCTAAAGGTTCGATTTTCACATCGATAAAACCTCTATTGGGGGCCACCCCCTCGCTGGCGCACGCGTGTCGCGTGTGCATCACACCATTCATGAATACTAAATCAATGAGGCTCAACATTTTCTAAAAATTAAATCTCCCGTTCTTTGTAAGCTGAGATCCCCAACATGAGTGCGCCAGCATGAGGAAGTAAGAAGGATAATTAATTGGATCAGGCTCTTCATCTTTTCTTTTTGCTATTTTAATTTTTATTTTAATAATTGTAATATACTAACGTTGTCCTGTGACTTGATGCACTCACACGCGGCACGCGTGCGCCCAGCATGAGGACTTCATGCAGCGGTATGGACAACACCAACCGCTGGAAAAAAGGCTTTATGTAGAAAGGAAATTTAGACCTCATGGGCACTGCAGCCTGCCATTTGCTCATACTGCACTTGGCATTAGCCACAAGCCGGTATGGGCGTCTGTCAGGTTTGGAAATTATATTTTTTACTTTGGGCACTTCAATGCTCTAGAGCATCATGATATACAAATTGAAGGCTCTTACCCCCTCAACCTCTCCGTAGATTTAATCAACCTCTCATCCTTCCTAATCCCCTTTATCGCAAAAATCAAAAACAGAATAGTAATGGAAGGAAGAAAAATCCCAATACCATAATTCTCCGGTTGCAATTGAAAATCACCGATCATGGATTTAGTTGTTTGATAAAGCCAAAAAAAATGGCCCAGAATAGCAATTATGGCCACGTAAGCTATAGCAACTTGTTTTTTTCTATTCTTAAAAAAGAATATCGCTACAAAAGGAAGTATCCCAATCAGTGCTGTTGCAATAGTTAAACCTAAAAAGTCTTGAGTCGACACCACTTCTCCTGCCCTGTTTTCATAAACTCCGGTAACTTTTAAAGCCTTTGCAATACCGTTTTCACTGAAATGCACATATGCAAATAGAAATAAAGAATAGAAAGTTACGGTTGCTAAAAAGAACCAGATAGATTGAATGCGCTGTATCATAATGCTATTTAATGCACAAATATAGAAAAGTGTTTCGGCTGAACTAAACAATCTAAGGACTATCATTAACTTTGGAAAGTGACAAATTCTAAAAAGTATTTTATCGAGCTTTCCTACAAAGGAACAAACTATCATGGTTGGCAAATTCAACCCAATGCCATTACTGTCCAGGAGGTTTTAGATAAGGCATTAAGCATCTTCTTCAGGCAAAAGATAGAAACTTTGGGCTGCGGAAGGACGGACACCGGTGTACACGCCACTCAGTTCTTCGCGCATTTTGAACTTCTGACAGAAAGCTTTGATCATGAAAAAGCCCTGCAAAGCATAAACTCACTGCTACCTTACGATATTTCGATTCACCGTATTATCGAAACTAAACCGGAAGCTCATGCCAGGTTTGATGCTACGCTCCGTTCTTATGAATATCATATCCATTATACTAAGAATCCGTTTCTGCATGGCTTATCGTGGTTGATAAGAGATGAACTAAATTTCCATGACATGAATAAAGCAGCAGCGGAACTTCTATCCTACATAGATTTCAGCTGTTTCAGCAAATCGAACACACAGGTTTTTACCAACAACTGCAAAATATCCCGGGCCGAATGGGTGGAAACTAAAGAAGGCTTAGTATTTCATATCTCTGCAGATCGCTTTCTCAGAAATATGGTTCGGGCCATTGTTGGAACAATGGTTGATATTGGACGAGGAAAGTTATCACCCGAAGCAATACACAATATTATCAAAAGTAAGAACCGTTCAAATGCAGGAGCTTCTGTACCCGCCTGCGGCTTGTATCTTACCAACATAAAATATCCCTATATCTAATTTATAAAACCACCGCTCTTATAGACGGTTTATTATATTTGTCATCAAGCAAGATCAAAAACATGAGTGAAAAAGAAGAAGAAAAAAAACACATTCCTGTAGTAACAGAAGAATCTCTTAAATTTCTCGAAACATATATCAATAACCCTTCTCCAACCGGCTACGAATGGGAAGGACAGCGCCTATGGTTAGATTATATTAAGCCATTTATTGATGAGCATTATGTTGACAATTACGGTACTGCAGTGGCAGTAATAAATCCGGATGCAAAATACAAAGTCGTAATAGAGGCCCATTCTGACGAAATTTCATGGTTTGTAAATTACATCACCAAAGACGGACTAATTTACGTAATACGCAATGGTGGTTCCGATCATCAAATAGCTCCATCCAAACGTGTAAATATTCATACCGACAAGGGTGTTGTAAAAGCTGTTTTTGGATGGCCTGCTATTCATACCCGTAACGGAGAAAAAGAAGAAGCACCTACCTTAAAAAATATTTTTCTTGATTGCGGATGCACAACAAAAGAAGAAGTTGAAGCTTTAGGTGTTCATGTTGGATGCGTTATTACTTATGAAGATGAATTCATCGTTCTTAACGACCGATATTATGTTGGCAGAGCTTTAGACAATCGGGTAGGTGGATTCATGATTGCAGAAGTTGCAAGAATGCTGAAAGAAAATAAGAAAACCCTCCCCTTCGGACTTTATATTGTAAATGCCGTTCAGGAAGAAGTTGGCTTACGCGGAGCTGAAATGATTGCAAACCGCATTAAACCCAATCTGGCCATTATTACAGATGTAACCCATGATACGCAAACGCCTATGATAAATAAAATAGTTCAGGGAGATTTGGCTTGCGGAAAGGGGCCTGTAGTATCTTATGCGCCGTCGGTACAAACCAATCTCAACAAGCTGCTTATAAAGGCCGCAGAACAAGCCGGAATACCTTTTCAGCGCCAGGCATCATCACGCTGGACCGGAACCGATACAGATGCGTTTGCTTACTCAAACGATGGCGTAGTTTCTGCCCTGATCTCATTACCATTAAGATACATGCATACCACAGTTGAGATGGTTCATAAAGAAGATGTAGATAATGTTATTCGCCTGATTTATGAATCTTTGCTCACCCTTCAAGTAGACCATGATTTTAGGAATGTGAAATAAATCACAATTAGTAAAATAATCTATGGGAAGATTCGTTTATAATTGTTCATAGGACCCAAAGAAAAGGCAGCGTATTTTTTTTCGCTGCCTTTTTGATTCTACCTCAAACAAATCCCTCCCATTTTTCCTTAATAGGACTTTAATAAACATCATTAAATAATATGAATTTTTAATTTAGCAGAATGAAACCAACTTTATTAATACTTGCTGCTGGGATGGCCAGCCGCTATGGAAGCATGAAACAGGTGGACGGATTTGGTCCAAACAATGAAACAATTATAGATTATTCCATCCACGATGCTATTAAAGCAGGATTCGGAAAAGTTACCTTCATAATCAGGGAAGAATTCTACGAAAACTTCAAAACCATTTTCGAACCTAAACTAAAAGGAAAAGTTGAAGTTGATTATGTATTCCAAAGTTACGACCTAACCAAATATGGCATCAACAAAGTTATTGAGCGTCAAAAACCCTGGGGTACGGGTCACGCTATTCTGGAAGCCAGCAAGCAGATTCACGAGCCTTTTTGTGTGATCAATGCCGATGATTATTATGGTTATGATGCTTTTGAAAAAATGGCAGGTTTTCTTAACAATGAGGTTAGAGACAACTATTTCTCATTGATGGGCTATGAAGTTGATAAAACATTATCAGAATACGGAGCCGTTTCAAGAGGAATATGTAAAGTGTCAAACGGTAATCTACAGGAGATAAATGAGCGTACAAAAGTTTACGAGAAAGATGGTGTAATCGTATATGAAGATGATAACGGAAACACAACACCACTACACGATGATGCTCGCGCTTCTATGAACTTCTGGGGCTTTACCCCTGCGATTTTCAAACTTGCAGAGCCCATGTTCAAACGCTTTGTAGAGGCTAATGAGAATAATCCGAAAGCTGAGTTTTTTATTCCTTTAATGGCCGAAGAATTGGTTAAAACTGGCCAGGCACAATTCAAAGTGATTCCTACTTCATCTAAATGGTTCGGAGTTACTTATAAAGAAGATAAACCGATCGTTCAGAAGAGCCTATCCGATCTGATCGAAAATGGCGTATATCCAAATGCCCTCTGGTAAAAATCAGAGCATAAAAAAAGACCTTGTAAAGTTTTACAAGGTCTTTTTTTATGCTTTAAACTTTTATTAAGCTTTTTCTTCAGTTTCAGAATCTGTAGCAGCTTCCGGAGCCTGAGGAGCTTCAACTTCAGCAGTACTTTCTTCCGCTGCAACAGCAGGAGCATCAGCTTTTTTACCTTTGCCAGCACCACCACGCCTACGAGCTGCTTTCTTCTCTGGTTGAGCAGGAGCTTCTGTAGTATAAGTAGTATTGTAATCAACAAGTTCGATCATTGCCATCTCAGCATTATCGCCAAAACGATTTTCCAACTTAATTATACGAGTATAACCACCCGGACGATTAGCAACTTTTGCTGCAACATCACGGAATAGCTCTGTTAAAACTTCTTTGTTTTGAAGATAACTAAAAACCACACGACGAGAGTGAGTAGTATCGTTTTTAGACTTAGTTATTAAAGGCTCTACATAAACGCGTAAAGCTTTTGCTTTAGCTAATGTTGTAGTAATGCGCTTGTGTTCTATAAGCGATGACGCCATGTTAGCTAACATCGCACGGCGATGGCTTGTGGTACGTCCTAAATGGTTGTGTTTTTTTCCGTGTCTCATTGTTTTTTTCGTTTTTCACGTGCATACCGTTCCCAACCAGCGGACTGGTCGGGAGGAATTATGCAAATCGCTTATATTATTCTTCTTCTAATTTAAATTTCGAAAGGTTCATACCAAAAGACAGACCTTTTGATTTAACCAAGTCCTGAATTTCAGTCAATGACTTCTTACCAAAGTTTCTGAATTTTAACATATCAGCCACATCATAAGAAACAAGATCAGCCAAAGTGCGGATATCAGCTGCTTTTAAGCAGTTCAAAGCACGTACTGAAAGATCTAAATCAACTAATTCAGTTTTCAAGATCTTACGCATGTGAAGTATCTCTTCATCCACTTCTTTAGTCTCTTCTTTAGCCTGAGCCTCAAGCATAATATTCTCGTCAGAGAATAATAAGAAGTGATGAATAAGAATTTTCGCTGCTTCTTTCAAAGCATCTTCAGGATGAATTGAACCATCTGTAGTGATATCAAGAACTAACTTTTCATAGTCAGTTTTTTGTTCAACACGATAGTTTTCAATTGTGTACTTAACGTTCTTAATAGGTGTGAAAATTGAATCAATTGCAATAACACCTAATGGACCATCAATACTTTTATTTTCCTCAGCAGGAATATAACCTCTTCCCTTGTTTACTGATAACTCTAATTCAAGAGTCACCGAAGAATCCATATTGCAAACAACATGCTCCGGGTTTAAAACAGTAAAGTTATTCGAGAAGCGTGTGATATCACCAGCCTTGAATTGGTCCTGACCATTAATTATTACAAATATTTTTTCAGTATCACTGGCTTCTTCAGATTTCTTGAAACGAACCTGTTTAAGATTCAGAATTATCTCGGTAACATCTTCCACAACACCTTTGATGGTAGAAAACTCATGAGACACTCCTGAAAAACGAACAGACGTAATTGCGAAACCTTCTAAGGAAGACAAGAGGATACGACGTAAAGCATTACCAATGGTAATACCGAAACCTGGTTCTAACGGACGAAATTCAAATGTACCATCGAAATCCGTAGATTTCTGCATGATAACTTTATCAGGTTTCTGGAATGCTAATATTGCCATTTATGTTCAGTTAATGTTTTTTAAACTGTAAATAGCTGTTCTAACCAGAACAGCTTTAATTTATTACTTAGAGTACAACTCGACGATAAGGTTCTCCTTAATATTTTCAGGAATCTCATCGCGGTTTGGATAGTTCAGGAATTTACCTGTTAAATTATTAGCATCCCACTCTAACCAACTATGTTTGTTTATTCTACGGCCAGCTACTGAATTAGTAATAGCTTCTAATGTTTGTGAACGTTCGCGAACTGCAACAACATCACCTGCACGTAAAGAATAAGAAGGAATATTTACTAGCTCTCCGTTTACAGTAATGTGTTTGTGGCTAACCAATTGGCGCGCAGCAGAACGAGTAGGTGCAATACCTAAACGATAAACAGCATTATCTAGACGAGCTTCTAAGAACTTCAATAGATTTTCACCGGTAATACCTTCTTTCGAAGACGCCTTGTGAAACAGGTTTTCGAACTGACGCTCTAATACACCGTAAGTGTACTTAACCTTTTGTTTTTCCATCAACTGAACTGCATACTCAGATTTTTTACCTCTGCGTTTTGATACGCCATGCATCCCAGGAGGATAATTTTTTCTTTCTAATGCCTTGTCTGGGCCAAAAATTGGCTCTTTGAACTTACGGGCGATTTTGGACTTAGGTCCTGTGTATCTTGCCATGTTTGTGTACTTAAAGTATCAAGCGGCCCGCAGCCGCTGAATCTTATCTTTAAAATAATTAATTAAACTCTTCTTCTTTTAGGAGGACGACAACCGTTATGAGGAAGCGGAGTGATATCTCTGATAGTTGTTACTTCAATTCCGGTTGTTTGCAGTGTGCGTATAGCGGATTCACGACCAGAACCTGGCCCTTTTACAAAGACTTCAACTTTACGCAATCCTAAATCAAACGCAACTTTTCCGCAATCGGAAGCTGCCTGACCTGCTGCATAAGGTGTATTTTTCTTCGATCCTTTAAAACCCATTTTTCCAGCAGACGACCATGATATCGTTTGTCCCTGAAGGTTTGTCAATGTTACTATAATATTATTGAACGTAGCATTAATGTGTGCCTCACCTACAGGCTCAATAACAACAACACGTTTTTTGGTAACTTTTTTAGTCTTAGCCATTTTTACTTTGAGATTTGAGATTTGAGATGGTAAGATCTGAGAGCGAACTCTACAAATCCTGATGCCTCAAATCCATCATTCTGTTTATTCCGTGAACCTTAGACAAGACATTCTCATATCTCACATCTAATGTCTCACATCTAATTATCTTTATTTAGTAGCCTTTTTCTTATTAGCAACTGTTTTACGTTTTCCTTTACGGGTACGAGTATTGTTTTTAGTTCTTTGTCCACGCACAGGTAAACCTTTACGATGACGAAGCCCGCGGTAACAACCAATATCCATCAAACGTTTAATATTCAATTGAACTTCAGAACGTAGAGCACCTTCAACTTTAACTCTATCATTAATGATAGTACGGATCGCTGTTAATTGCTCATCGGTCCAGTCTTGTACTTTCACACTCCAGTCAATACCTGCTTCAGTCAAAATATTCTGAGCTGTAGTACGTCCTATACCGAAAATGTAAGTAAGTCCGATTTCTCCTCTTTTGTTTCTTGGTAAATCAATACCTGCTATCCTTGCCATATTTTATTTAAATAATTGATGATCGAAGGAGTGAATGAACGAATGATTATTTATTCGATCATTCAGTCCTTTTTACCTTCAAAATTTCTTATCCCTGACGCTGTTTATATTTTGGATTCTTCTTGTTAATCACGTAAAGTTTTCCTTTACGGCGGATTATTTTGCAATCAGCGCTACGTTTCTTTATTGATGCTCTAACTTTCATCTCGTATCTTATTTATATCTATAAGTTATTCTTCCTTTTGTTAAATCATATGGAGACATTTCCAATTTCACTTTATCCCCAGGTAAAATTTTGATATAATGCATTCGCATCTTACCTGAAATATGTGCAATTATTTCGTGTCCATTTTCTAATTCAACACGGAACATGGCATTAGATAATGCTTCCTTTATAATACCGTCTTGTTCAATAGAGGCTTGTTTAGCCATATTTTATTGATTTCTATTTAATTACGTCCCTACATTTGGGGTTGCAAAATTAAATAAAAAATTTTATATATTAATTTTTTTGTTTCAAAACTTCTTCGATAAAATCGAAAGTTGATAAAATATCGGGATTACCCTTTCTTATGGCAACCGTATGTTCAAAATGAGCAGAAGGCTTATTGTCAATTGAACTCACAGTCCACCCATCTTTCCAAAATTTCACCCCTGCGCGTCCCATATTAATCATAGGCTCAATTGCAAGTACCATTCCTTCCTCAAGTTTAATTCCGGATCCACGTTTACCGTAATTCGGAACTTCGGGCTTTTCGTGTAGCTTAAAGCCTACCCCATGCCCGACTAACTCCTTCACCACGCCGTAACCATGCTCCTCTGCATGCTCCTGAACAGCGTAACTAATATCCCCCACACGCAATCCGGCAATGGCTTTTGCAACGCCATAATTAAGACATTCCTTGGTTACTTTTAACAGCTTCCTGATCTCTTCATTTACTTCACCAACTTCGAAAGTATAGGCAGAATCTCCAAAGAACTTATTTAATATAACACCGCAGTCGACAGATATGATATCTCCCTCTTTTAGTATATAATCGCCTGGAAATCCATGTACCACCTGTTCATTCGGTGAAATACACAAAGAATATGGAAACCCACTATAATTTAGGAATGCAGGAATACCACCATTATCTCTGATATAGGTTTCGGCTAACTTATTAAGTTCTATTGTCTTAACTCCTGGCTCAATAACTTTAGCCACTTCGCCCAGTGTTTTGGAGACTAGCTGTGAACTTAACCTAATAAGTTCAATCTCTTCATCCGTTTTATAATACACTTTTGGCATAAAGACTTCTATATTACTGAACCCGAAGCAACAGCTGCACGACCTTTCAAGCGTCCGGTTTTCATTAATCCATCGTAGTGACGCATTAATAAATGACTTTCAATCTGTTGCAGAGTATCCAGTACTACACCTACTAAAATCAGTAAAGAAGTTCCTCCAAAGAAATGTGCGAATTGGCTGTTAACACCTAAAATAATCGCTAATGAGGGGAGAATTGCAATAATTGCAAGAAATATTGATCCCGGTAAAGTTATTTTAGAAATAACAGAATCGATATAATCGCCCGTAGTTCTACCTGGCTTCACACCCGGAATAAAGCCGCCATTCTTCTTCATATCATCAGACATTTGAACCGGATTAACAGTTATCGCTGTATAAAAGAAGGTGAAGGCAATAATAAGAAATGCAAAAGTAAGATTATATGCCAGTGAGGTGTAATTACTTAAAGAAGCAAGAAAATCACCTTGTAAGGACGGGAAAAAACCACCTATACCTGCAGGCACAAACATTATTGCCTGCGCAAATATAATAGGCATAACTCCGGCTGCATTTACTTTCAGAGGTATATATTGACGTACACCTCCATATTGCTTACTTCCAACTATTTTCTTAGCGTATTGAACCGGAACTCTTCTAACACCCTGAACAATAAGGATGGTGAAAATTATCACAAAAAACAGAGCAACTATCTCTACAATAAAAGGAATGATACCTCCTTGTCCGGCCATTCTTGATTGAAGTTCTGTAACCAAACTACCAGGAAGCTGGGCGATAATACCAACCATGATAATTAATGAAATACCATTTCCAATCCCCTTGTCGGTAATCTTCTCTCCCAACCACATAACAAACAGAGTACCTGCAGTTAGGATAAACATACAGGCAATTGAAAACAAGGGCTCTGCCATCATCTTAGCTTCTGCCGGTATTTGAGTACGCACGTAACCTACCGACTGCAATAAAGTAATCGCTACAGTAAGATACCTGGTGATCTGAGTAATCTTCTTGCGTCCGCTTTCACCCTCCTTTTGCATCTTCTGGAAATATGGAACAGCAATTCCTAACAACTGAATTACAATAGATGCAGAAATGTAAGGCATTACACCTAACGCAAAAATCGATGCGCGCGAGAATGAACCACCTGCAAACATATTTAATAACCCAAGAATCCCTTCTTTTCCCTGGGTCCCAAGTGCAAGCGGATTAACACCCGGCAGAACGATAAATGAGCCTATACGATAAATTAAAAGAAATAAGAGTGTGTTTAAAATACGCACTCTTAAATCATCTATTTTCCAGATATTGGAAAGTGTAGTGAACAGCTTCTTCATTAATTATAATTTAACAATTGCACCACCAGCTGCTTCAATTGCCTTTTGAGCCGTAGCTGTGAAAGCATGAGCAGAAACATCTAACTTCGTTTTCAACTCACCTCTGCCAAGAATCTTAACAAGGTCGTTTTTTGAAATTAATCCGTGTTCCTTTAATGAAGCAAAGTCAATAGTTGTTAAACTAAATTTCTCAGCTAAAGCTTGTAATACGTCAAGGTTAATCCCAACATATTCTATACGGTTAATGTTTTTGAAACCAACCTTAGGTACGCGGCGTTGTAAAGGCATTTGACCACCTTCAAAACCAACTTTCGACGATGTACCAGAACGTGATCCAGCTCCTTTGTGTCCGCGGGTTGATGTACCACCACGGCCAGAACCGGTACCTCTACCGATACGTTTTCTATTTTTTGTAGAACCTTCTGCAGGTTTTAAATTACTTAAGTTCATGATTAGATACTTTCTACTGCTACTAAATGATTCACTTTTCTTACCATCCCGATTATAGCGGGGGTAGCTTCAACTTCAACAGCCTGGTTTAATTTCTTCAAACCTAGAGCCTGCATAGTTCTTTTCTGACGTTCGCTTCTGTCGATAACGCTTTTTATCTGTGTTATTTTGATCTTCGCCATGATAATTATCCGTTAAAAACTTTTGAAAGTTCCACACCACGATGTTGAGCTACTGTATAAGCATCACGCATTTGTGATAATGCTGAAATAGTTGCTTTAACTACGTTGTGAGGGTTAGATGAACCTTTTGATTTTGCCAATACATTATGTACACCGGCACTCTCTAAAACTGCACGCATCGCACCACCGGCGATAACACCTGTACCTGTTGATGCTGGTTTTATGAAAACGAAACCGCCTGAAAACTTACCGTATTGTTCGTGAGGTACTGTCCCGTTTATGATAGGAACTTTTACCAGATTTTTCTTAGCATCATCGATACCCTTAGCAATTGCCTCAGTAACCTCTTTTGCTTTACCAAGACCGTAACCTACTACTCCATTTTCATCACCAACCACAACGATTGCAGAGAAACTGAAAGTACGACCACCTTTAGTAACTTTAGCTACACGCTGGATACTTACTAAGCGATCTTTTAATTCGATTTCGCTTGATTTTACTCTTTTTATATTTATTGTTGACATTTCCGTTTCTGATTAAAATTGTAAACCACCTTCACGTGCACCTTCAGCAAGTGATTTTACACGTCCATGGTATAAATAACCATTTCTATCAAATACCACTTGAGTGATTCCTGCCGCAACTGCTTTCTCTGCAACCAATTTACCTACTGCTTTTGATTGCTCTATTTTAGCACCGCTTCCAGAGAAATCTTTAGAAGAAGATGATGCTGAAACTAGTGTTTTACCAGAAATATCATCAATAATCTGTGCGTAAATGCCTTTATTGCTTCTGTATACTGACAAACGTGGACGCTCAGCAGAACCAGACAATCTTTTTCTGATGCCTTGTTTAATTCGCTCTCTGCGAGATAATTTAATTCCTGCCATGATTATTATTTTTTAGCTGCAGATTTACCTGCTTTTCTTCTTAACTCTTCACCTACAAACTTGATACCTTTACCTTTGTAAGGCTCAGGAGCGCGTAGCGAACGGATCTTTGCAGCTACTTGTCCTAATAATTGTTTGTCGATACTCTCTAATATAATTGTTGGATTCTTTCCTTTTTCTGCAGTTGTAGCTACTTTGATTTCTTTCGGTAACTCAAATACATAATGGTGAGAATAACCTAATACAAGGTCCAAAGTATTACCAGTGTTTGTAGCACGGTAACCTACACCAACTAATTCTTGCTCTAATTTATATCCTTCAGTAACACCTTTAACCATGTTGTTTAAAAGTGAGCGGTATAAACCATGTAATGCTTTATGACGTTTTTGCTCAGAAGGGCGCTGAACAAGTATTTGTCCATCTTCCTGAGAAATTGTAATATCTGAATCAACCTTCTGGGTTAACTCTCCTTTTGCTCCTTTGATGGTTACTACATTATCAGAAGAAACTGAAACGGTAACTCCACTTGGGATGGCGATTGGGGCTTTTCCTATTCTTGACATCGTTTAATCTCCTTTGATTAATAAACGTAACATAAAACTTCACCACCGATATTCAAGTTGCGGGCCTCTTTATCTGTCATAACTCCTCTGGAGGTAGAAACGATAGCAATCCCTAAACCGTTTAATACTCGTGGCATTTTTTCAACGCCTGCATACTTTCTCAAACCTGGCTTACTCACACGTAAAAGCGTGCGAATAGCAGATACTTTAGTAATCGGATGATATTTCAAAGCGATTTTGATTGTGCCTTGTACAATATTATCGTCAAACTTATAGTTTGCGATGTAACCTTTATCAAAAAGTACTTTTGTCATTTCCTTTTTGAGGTTTGATGCAGGAATTTCTACAACCCTGTGGTTGGCCTTAATGGCATTCCTTACTCTCGTAAGATAATCTGCTATTGGATCTGTATTCATTATTATTGATTATGATAGCGGTTTCCTTCCACCAACCGGCGGACGACCTTCTATCGGTTTAAAAATTCAAAACGCAAAAGTAAAAATTCAAAAGGATTTAACGCCTATTTTTGAATTTTTACTTTTGACTTTATTTCTTATCAGCTTACCAGCTAGCTTTCTTAACTCCCGGGATCTTACCAGCAAGAGCCATTTCACGGAATGTTACGCGTGAAATACCAAACTGGCGCATATATCCACGTGGACGGCCTGTTAGTTTACAACGATTGTGCAAACGGACAGGTGAAGAGTTTTTTGGTAATTTGTCTAATCCGACGAAATCACCTTCAGCTTTTAAAGCCGCTCTCTTGTCTGCGTATTTGGCAACTAATTTCGCACGTTTAACTTCGCGTGCTTTTACACCTTCCTTAGCCATTGTTTACTGCTTGATTTTTAAATGGTAAACCAAATTGTTTAAGTAACTCAAGTGCTTCAACATCGTTATCAGCAGAAGTTACAAATGTAATGTCCATACCCATGATCTTATTGATCTTGTCAATATTGATCTCTGGGAATATGATTTGCTCAGTTATACCTAAAGTATAATTTCCGCGTCCGTCGAAACCTTTATCATTAATTCCTTTGAAATCACGGATACGTGGTAAAGCAACAGATATTAAACGATCAAGGAACTCATACATTTGAGTATCGCGTAATGTTACACGTACACCTACCGGCATTCCTTTACGTAATTTAAAGTTTGAAATATCTTTCTTTGATTTTGAAGCAACTGCTTGCTGACCAGTAATGGTAGTTAGCTCGTTGATAGCAACCTCAATTAACTTTTTATCTGTAGTTGCTGCACCAACACCCTGGTTGATCGCAATTTTTTGCAACTTAGGAACCTGCATTACACTTTTGTACTGAAATTTATCTTTCAGCGCAGTGCGGATATCTTCTTTATATTTAGATTTTAATCTAGGTACGTATGTCATAACTTAATTTCCTCTCCAGATTTTTTGGTTATACGAACCGATTTTCCTTCAGCATTTTTCTTCTTTCCAACACGGCTTGGCTTACCAGTTTTAGCATCAATAACCATCAGGTTAGATACGTGAATTGCAGCTTCCATCTTAACGATACCACCGTTAGGGTTAGTTGCACTTGGTTTAGTATGTTTAGACACCATATTAGCACCTTCAACAATCGCCCTGTTTGTTTTAAGAATTACTTCTGTAATCTTGCCTTGTTTTCCCTTTGAATCTCCGGCCATTACCTGAACTAAATCTCCTTTACGGATTTTAAGTTTAGGTATTATATTTAATTTCTTTTGCATTTTATAGTACCTCCGGTGCTAATGATACAATTTTCATGAATTGTTTCTCACGCAGCTCTCTTGCTACAGGGCCGAAAATACGTGTTCCACGTGGCTCGTCCTGAGCATTTAATAATACTGCTGCGTTATCGTCGAAGCGGATGTAAGAACCGTCTTTACGTCTTACTTCTTTCTTAGTTCTAACAACAACTGCTTTTGAAACAGTTCCTTTCTTAACGTTACCAGATGGAAGCGCACTCTTTACAGTAACAACAATTTTGTCACCTACAGAAGCATAACGCTTACCGGTACCGCCCAGAACACGGATAACTAAAACTTCTTTAGCTCCGCTGTTGTCAGCAACATTCAGTCTTGATTCCTGTTGTACCATGTTACTTAGCCCTTTCTAAAATTTCAACTAATCTCCAGTTTTTAGTCTTACTCAGCGGACGAGTCTCCATAATTAACACTGTATCACCGATACCGCAAGTGTTAGTTTCGTCATGAGCCATAAATTTGGTAGTCTTTTTTACGAACTTACCATAAATCGGGTGCTTTACTTTTCTTTCTACAGCTACCACGACAGATTTCTCCATCTTGTTGCTAACCACAAGCCCGATACGTGTTTTTCTTAATTTTCTTTCCATTTGGACTCTAAAATTATTTTGTTTCAGAAGCGGACTGCACCTTGCGGCTAGTCAATTCTGTGTTTAAACGAGCGATATCTTTTCTCACTTTGTTGATCCTTGTCGGATTTTCAATAGCAGATACCGTGTGTGCGAATCTTAATTTTGTAAGGTTCGCTCGTTCTTCATTAATTCTCGCAACGATCTCTTCAGTAGATAGCTCTAAAATTTCTGAGTTTTTCATCTTTAATTTAGTTTTGTGTTGAAGGTTGTAAGTTGTATGATGCAATTTAACTTACAACGTTCAACTTATAACTTACAACTAATTTATGCCTCTACGTAATCTCTACGTAAGACGAATTTAGTTTGAACGGGTAATTTCTGAGCGGCTAAACGTAATGCTTCTTTGGCAACTTCCAAAGGCACACCTTCAGCTTCAAATATCATTCTACCTGGGCGTACAACTGCAACCCAGTATTCTGGAGCACCTTTACCTTTACCCATACGTACTTCCGCAGGCTTTTTGGTAACAGGTTTATCAGGGAATATACGGATCCATACCTGACCTTCACGTTTCATAAAACGGGTAACCGCAATACGAGCTGCTTCAATCTGACGACTGGTGATCCAAGCCGGTTCTAATGATTTTATTCCAAAAGAACCAAATGCAAGCTCTGCACCACGAGTGGCCAGACCTTTCATTTTGCCTTTTTGCATCTTCCTGAACTTCGTTCTTTTTGGCTGTAACATGTTCTTATATATTTATCGAAAAACGATGTCTAAATTTAAATTATTTCTTTCCTCTGAAGCCACCTGCTCCAGCACCACCACCACGATTTTGACCAGCGCCACCGCGATTCTGACCACCGCCACGGTTTTGACCACCGCCACGATTATCGCCACCGCCACGTCTGTCACCGCCACCGCGTCTGTCACTACCACCTGCACGTCTGTCTGCGCCACCAGCAAAGCCCGTAGCCTCAGCACCGTCTCTGCCTCTTACACCTGTGGTTTGACCGATGTTTGGAGATAAGTCACGTTTTCCATAAACTTCGCCTTTGCAAATCCACACCTTAACACCTATTTTACCATAAGTTGTAAGAGCTTCAGCTAAAGCATAGTCGATATCCGCGCGGAAAGTATGCAAAGGAATTCTTCCTTCTTTATACTGCTCGGTACGTGCCATCTCAGCACCACCTAAACGACCTGAACACATGATTTTAATTCCTTCAGCACCCATTCTCATGGTTGAAGCAATTGTTGTTTTCATCGCACGACGGAAAGAAATACGAGCTTCTAATTGTTTAGCAATCCCTTCGCCAACCAATTGAGCATCTAACTCAGGACGTTTTATCTCAAAAATATTGATTTGAACGTCTTTCTTAGTTAGTTTCTTCAACTCTTCTTTCAATCGATCTACTTCCTGTCCGCCTTTACCAATTACAATACCCGGACGAGCCGTGTGGATTGTAACTGTAATGCGTTTCAAAGTACGCTCGATAACTACTTTAGATATACCGCCTTTTGAAATACGTGCAGCGATATACTTTCTTATTTTTTCGTCTTCAACTAATTTATCGGAGTAGTTGTTGCCACCGAACCAGTTAGAATCCCAACCTTTGATGATTCCTAATCTGTTACCTATTGGATGTGCTTTCTGTCCCATTCCTTATTTAGTTTCAGTTTGAACGTTTTTTGTATCAACTACAAGAGTTACGTGATTTGAACGCTTGCGAATTCTGTGACCACGACCTTGAGGAGCTGGTCTAAGTCTTTTTAATTGGCGACCACCGTCAACAGTAATTGTTTTCACAAACAATTCGTTGTCTTCAGGGCGCTGACCTTCGTTTTTAGCTTCCCAATTTTTTATTGCAGACAATAACAGTTTCTCAACTCTTTGTGCTGCTTCTTTATTTGTATACTTTAAGATGTATAACGCTTTCTCTACACGTTCACCACGGATCAGGTCAACAACCAATCGCATTTTACGAGGTGAGGTAGGGCAATCATTTAATTTTGCTACTGCTTCCATTGCTTATTTTCTCTTTTCAGCGTGACCTCTAAATGTTCTGGTTGGAGCAAACTCGCCCATCTTGTGACCAACCATGTTTTCTGTTACATATACAGGAATAAACTTATTCCCGTTGTGTACTGCAAATGTATGCCCTACGAAATCCGGAGAGATCATTGAACGACGAGACCAGGTTTTAATTACTGATTTCTTATTGCTTTCTGTCATAGCAACCACTTTAGATTCTAAATTGTGGTCTATGTAAGGGCCTTTTTTAAGTGAACGAGCCATTATTTCTTCCTCCCTTCGATTATGTAACGGTTAGAGCTTTTTTGTTTATTACGGGTTTTGTAGCCTTTAGCCAATAAACCTTTTCTAGAGCGAGGGTGACCACCAGATGATCTACCTTCACCACCACCCATAGGGTGATCTACCGGGTTCATTGCAACACCCCTTACTCTTGGTCTTCTTCCTAACCAACGTTTTCTACCTGCTTTACCTAACACTTCGTTAGCTTTTTCAGAGTTTGAAACGGTACCGATAGTAGCCATACAAGTAGACAAAATCATTCTGGTTTCCCCAGAAGGCATTTTGATAATTGCATATTTACCATCACGTGCAGAAAGTTGAGCGTAAGTACCGGCACTACGTGCGATAGATGCGCCCTGACCAGGGTTCAATTCAATATTATGAATGATAGAACCAAGAGGGATGCTCTTCAATGGAAGTGCATTTCCGACTTCCGGAGCTACTGCCTGACCTGAAACTACAGTTTGTCCAACTGTCAATCCTTCGGGAGCAATGATGTAACGTTTTTCACCATCTACGTAGTTCAATAGAGCAATACGTGCGGTACGGTTAGGATCGTACTCGATTGTGGCAACTGTTGCGGGGATATCTTGTTTATCGCGTTTAAAATCAATCAATCGGTATGACTTTTTATGTCCCCCACCGAGATAACGCATAGTCATTTTACCGGAGTGATTCCTACCGCCTGATTTCTTGATAGACACTACTAACGACTTTTCGGGTACGTTTGTAGTTACATCAGAATAATCACCTCCAACGCGGAAACGAGTACCAGGGGTAACCGGTTTAAATCTTCTAACTGCCATGTCTTAATTATATATTGCTGTAAAAGTCAATAACTTCACCTTCTTTCATCGTAACAATTGCTTTTTTGTATTTTGGAGTACGTCCTGATACTAATCCAGCTTTTGTCTGACGATTTTTTGATTTTCCAGATACCACCATAGTATTGATAGCAACTATGCTAACACCATACATCTGTTCAATTGCAGTTTTAATTTGCAATTTGTTGGCTCTGTGATCTACTTTAAATGAAAAGCGGTTTAACTTTTCTGTTAAAGCAGATGCTTTTTCTGTTAAAATCGGTTTCTTTAAAATTTCCATATTACTTGGCGAACGCCTCCTCCAACATTTTAACAGTACCTGTAGTCAATAAAAGTTTTCCTGCACTTAATACATCATGTGTATTTAATTGATCTGCCGTGATAACTTTTGCTTTCTTAAGGTTTCTGCTTGATAAATAAATATTGTTGTTAGCAGCTGGTAAAACCAATAGAGTTTTCTCATCGCCAACTTTTAAATCCGCAATCAGCTTTGCGTAGTTTTTGGTTTTAACTGCATCAAATGAGAAGTCTTCAAGAACTACTATATTATTATCGATTGCTTTGTAAGTTAAAGCCGATCTACGAGCCAGTTGCTTTAATTTCTTATTTAGTTTAAAGCTGTAATCACGTGGCTGAGGACCGAATACACGACCACCGCCATTAAATAAAGGTGATTTAATGCTACCTGCACGAGCACCACCTGTACCTTTTTGCTTATGTAATTTACGGGTTGAACCGGCTATTTCGTTACGTTGCTTAGATTTGTGAGTACCTTGGCGTTGATTAGCCAGGTATTGTTTAACATCTAAGTAGATTGCATGATCATTTGGCTCTACACCAAAAATCGCGTCAGGAAGTTGCACCTTGGCACCTGTTTCTTTACCTGCTATGTTTACTACGTTAACTTCCATCTCCTTATTTATCAACGATTACGTAAGAACCTTTAGCTCCCGGGATTGAACCGCTAACTACTAATAAATTTTGTTCAGTGTACACTTTCAAAACCTGAAGATTTTGAACCTTCACCCTGTCCCCACCAGTACGACCAGCCATGCGCATTCCTTTGAATACACGTGAAGGCCATGAAGATGCACCCAGTGAACCCGGAGCTCTTAACCTGTTGTGTTGACCGTGAGTTTGCATACCCACACCACCAAATCCGTGACGCTTTACAACACCTTGAAATCCTTTACCTTTTGAAGTACCAACTACATCAACGAAGTCGCCTTCAGCAAAAATTTCTACAGTAACTGTATCGCCCAAACTTTTCTCATCTTCAAACGTCTTAAACTCAACAAGCTTGCGCTTTGGAGTTGTGTTTGCTTTCGAGAAATGGCCTTTTAATTGTGCAGATGTGTTCTTTTCTTTCTTTTCGTCGAAAGCTAACTGAACTGCCTCGTAACCATCTTTCTCAGAGGTACGAACCTGCGTTACTACGCAAGGGCCAGCTTCAATAACCGTACATGGGATGTTCCTCCCATCGGCATCAAAAATGCTGGTCATTCCTACTTTTTTTCCAATAATTCCTGACATTTTCTTTTTTTTCTCTGTTTGTGCCCATCGAAGCAGTAGGGCTTCGTTCAAGGCATGGTAATCCCTTTAAGGGAGGGCAAAGATAGAAACAATTGATTAATAATCAAATAGTCAGTGAGTTATTTTTCTAAGAATTTCGATTTATTTATAGACGACAGCATCCAATTCAAAAAAATGCATCATAAAAGGAAGAAACATCCTTAAAAAGCTTATAAAATAAAGGTTTAGCCAAAATTAAACCTATTAGTTGTTAACCTGGGCGAGGCCATTAAAACTTTTTCGTCAAATGTTGTGTTATTTTTTCACACCAATATAAAAAATTATATGAAAACCAGTATTTTGAACATGGCAGGACTTTTATTAATCCCAGCCTTTATTGCATGCAACAGCAATAAGAATGAAAATGCCGCAACGGATTCAGTAGATACTGTAACGGCTACCAGCGAAGCGTCGTATGTAAACCTGAGCACGGGAGAACCAGTTACGATAATTCGTGACTCGGAGAAAGATCAATATGTATACAGTGACACGAAGCAGCCTGTCGAAAAAGATTTATTCTTTGTTGATGTAAATACCAGAGATACACTTTATGGCACATCCGGCGTGGTCGTGAATAATGCCATAATTAAATCTCCTGCAGGTACCTGGACTCTGAATGA